>SKOL01000065.1 GCA_007120055.1 Anaerobacillus sp. | reverse complement strand
TCGATACATTATCACGTACGAAAGGGCAACCTCACTGAAAGGTGATGGACGCAAAGCTATAGGGGCTAAGTTGCAAGAATAGGCCAGCCAGTTACCGAATATCAAAGATACCTTCGGCGTTTAATGTAAATTAAGGAGGGGATTGTATTGTTGGATTTTTTTAGACATGCTTATCACAAGTGTTTAATGAATTACAATTACACTCTATATCACGATTGTTTCGATCCAGATATGAAGGAGGAATTTTTTCGGAAAGCCTCTTATCATTCAAAGAGGATTTGATTGTGTAGCATAGGTAAATAGTACAGTATTATTTTAGGAACGTATTCTTGAAAATTGCCTAATGAAGGTAGAAACGTCTTCCTTGATTTAAAACTTGAAACTAAAAGAGGCTGGGACAAAACAAAGTGTCAGACACCGCTAAACACCGAATATAGACATATGATAAATCTTTACATCTATATTTAGTAGGATCCGCGTGGTGTCAGACACTTTTGTCACAGCCTCCTTTTTTGTTGTGCGCAATTTGAAACTACTGCGAGAAACTGGACAGCGACAGCGAGAAATTGGATAACAAATGAAAAAATAGTAAAAAGGGGGAGCAACAAACCGTTGTACTTTCCCACCTTTTTTCCTTAAAATCACCCATCAAAAAAACAATAACACTAACATAAAGCCGATCGTAACAGAAAACACGCACGTTAGTAACCCAGGAGTCATAAAACTATGATTAAAGACGTACTTGCCAATCCGCGTTGTACCGGTTCGGTCCATGTTCATCGCTGCTAACAGCGGTCCGTAGTTTGGAATGAAGAAATAACCGTTCACGGCTGGGAACATTGCTATCAGGAAGAACGGTGAGATACCGAGGCTTAAGCCAAGTGGCATCAACGCACGGACGGTCGCTGCTTGTGAATTCACTAAAATGGATAACAAGAACAACGCGAAAGCAAATAACCATGGTGCTGCGGTTACTAAACTTTGGATGTTTTCTTGGATAACGCCGATATTTGCTTGGAAGAACGTATCACCTAACCAAGCGATCCCGAAAATCGCGACAACAGCGACGATCCCAGAACGGAAGACATTGCCTGAGACGATTTTTTCCACGTTGCATTTACAAAATAAAATCATTAGAGCAGAAACGGTTAACATAATAATTTGTATCGCATAAGCCATCGATAGCTGTGAAGTTTCACCGTTGACTTCAAACGTCGGACGTAATTCTGGGAAACTCCCTAATAATACGACGAATACCGCACCGAATAAAAATAAATACACGGATATCTTTGATTGCTTCGTCACTATGTCCGCTTTTTCCCGTTCCTTTTTCATCGGTTCGAGACCGTCATTTAGGCGTCGTTGATACTCAGGATCATCCTCAAGCTCCAATCCTTTTTTACGAATTAAAAAGGCCGAAATCATAATCCCAAGAAACGTTGCCGGGATCGTTACCCCTAGTATTTGCAACAACGTAATATCAAACGGAGAAAGGATCGCTAACAAGGCAACAGTTGCTGCTGAAATGGGACTTGCAGTAATCGCTTGTTGTGACGCAATAACGGCGATCGAGAGTGGCCTTTCCGGGCGAACTTTTGATTCTTGTGCTACTTCTGAAATCACTGGTAAAAGACTGTAAGCAACATGACCTGTTCCGGCGAAAAACGTGAACAAATACGTCGTCACAGGTGCCATATAAGTGATACGGTCTGGATTTTTACGAAGCATTTTTTCTGCTAATAAAATAAGATAATTCAACCCTCCGGAAGCTTGTAAAGCACCAGCAGCCGTAACGACCGCTAAAATCATTAACATAACGTCAATCGGTGGAGCGGTAGGTTGCAACTGGAAGCCGAATGTTAAAATCGCTAGACCAATTCCACCCATTACTCCTAAACCGACACCGCCGATCCTTGCCCCGACAAGGATACAAGCTAATACAATCAAAAATTGAATCCAAAACATTACTTCTACCACCATCCTTTTGAGTGAGTAAAGCTTCAAAATTTTACAAGGCCGCGAAGCTCCACCTTGTCTAAAATTAAAAGCTCTAACAATAAGTGAACGACGCTCTCCCTGCCGTATCCAGCAACATTCTTTTGCACAGTAAAGCGTAATTCTTAAAATAATATACTTTTGTTTTTTAGAAAGATGCTTGTCATGTGAAACAATTAACAAATTGGCCAATATTGAAGCAGGACAGCAACCGTATGAAATTCAACAACAAACCAAAGGCTTGAACGCTTTCTGCCCCAAAAAAACAATCCACCCAACAATTTAGCGGTGGATTGTTCACTAAAAAAAGTATATTCGCATGTCAAGAGTCTCAGAAGCCATAGGATAGCAGATGCTTAGCAAAAATGCTCCCCACCCAGCACAACTACATTACCTACGCTCTTCCAATAATTCTCTCGCTTCAGCTAGGTCTGCTTTTTTCACTAGTAAAATAAGGTCCGCATCGTCAACAAAAATATCATGTTCCATCCTTCTTAATTTGCAAGGGATATTCTGTTCTTTTAAATAGTCATAACTGTTGTATATTTTTTCACCATCTTTTTTTTCAGACCCATAAATTAAAATTTCCCATTTACTTGAAAATAGAAACAATAGTGCAACGACCATAAAAATAAACACCGCATAAATGAAATACGCCAATACATACCCCTCCTTTATTTGGAGTACTTTTGCTTACTATAGCGTATTCAACTAAAGTGGAAAACGTTTCTTTCTAATTTGTGAATGAACATTCGTTGGCTTGAACTGTTGTATATTTGAAAAAGATCTTTAAAAGCCTTCATGAACTTGAGGGGGTGTCCAACTTCTCATAAAAATCAATTTGGATAAAATCCCTCCTTTAAAAAACACACAGAATTACATAATTCATAAATTGTTCATCGTTTTTTCTTACGGTCGCGCAATAAGATAGTTGTAAGTATTACTACAACTACAAGAAAGAGGTGAAACGGTTATGGAAGAAGGGGAAAAGCATCATAAAAGTAAGAAACCGTTCATAGTAAAAAGGCTATGGAGGAAGTTGCGTGAAGTGAATTGGAAAGACCCTCTTAATAAATGGAAATTATTATTTATCTCAATTATTACATTTATCTTTATTGTGTTTTTCACGTATGGTGTTGTCGCAGGGACATCGACGAATACCTTTTGCGCAAGTTGTCACGAAATGTCTCCTGAATATACGACACATGTTTTTACGGCTCATAGCGAGCAAAAATGTGTTAGTTGTCATATAGAAACAGGAATTGCCAACACGGTCACCGCGAAAGTAATGGCGATGAAAGAGTTGTATCATCATGTGACTAAGACAGTGCCAGACCCGATCTATCCAACGATGGTTGTCCGAGATACGACTTGTCTATCGTGTCATTCTCAAAACAGAAATGTAACGCCTTCTAACGATTTAATTGTAAATCATAGTGGACATATTGATGTAGGTATCCCTTGCATTACGTGCCATGCAGGAGTCGCTCATGCAAAAGTTGTCGAGCGAGGTATTAGTACTCATGATACTTATGACTTATGGAATGAAGAAAATGCTGATAAACTAATTTCTCGAAATTACATTAGTCCTAATATGGGAACATGTATCGATTGTCACCAACAAGTAAACGAAGGGGGAGAACCTTGGCAGGACGATGACTATTTATTATCCGTTCCAGCCAACCGAATTGATCCATCGGAGGTTATTCCTTCCAATCAAGTATTCGAAAACATCTTCGGTCAAGGTGAAAGTGTTCAATTGTCAATGGAATGTGCCACATGCCATTTGGAAGTCACGACGCCTGAAAACCATAATGTAACTAATTGGGAAAATAAACATGGTTCAGCCGCACTAGAGCAACTAAACCAATGTTTAAACTGTCATGATGAAGATAAGTGGCTCAGAAGTGTTCAGCCACAATCGATGGAAGAGTTGCTCTATTCTTCAGGAGGGCCGAACTTAGAATTTTACGTTCCGGATATGAATGTTGTTCAAAGTGAATCTAGAAATGCCACCTTCTGTTACACTTGCCATACTGAAAGACCAGCTGGCCACGGATCAAGTAATGATTGGTTAAGAGGTCACGCCGAATATGCGTTAACTAAACAACAACAAGAAGGGTGTTTCGTTTGTCACGATAATCAAAAAGAAACGATCTTAACAGCGCCAACCGATGTTTATTGTGAAGCTTGCCATAGAACAGGATTGCAACCATAAACAATGGAATTGGAGATCAGGTGAGGCCTGTGGCACTTTGGTGATGTGTCACAGGGGCTTTTTTAGCTTTTCACGCACATCATTTGTCGATCATTAATAAAACGGAAGGGACCTTTGTCGGGAATAAAGGTTTCCTTCCGTTTTATTTTTTAAAATTTATTAGTGAATTTGTCGAAGTATATATAAAGGTTACGATTTCGTCATAAGAAATCGTAGTAAGACAATATTTTGATTAATAATTTCCCGGAAAATGATGAACGATGTCCATTTAGCGTTCGTTGAGCTCCAGCATTAGCGTCAATACTGCAGATATCCGGAAACCTAGCCTTGCTAAATTGTAATGGATGTCTCTCATTTTTTCTTCGGATATTATTTCTATTTCTTCAGCTCCATCTGGCTTTGTTGGCTCCTCTTTCGTTTGATCTTCAGAGGGGGCTGGTTCTTCTTCGCCGTCTTGCTTCAACTGATCTTCTTTAGGTTGATCAGATTTGTCAGATTCTTGATCTTTTTCTTCTTCTTCAGGAGACTTAGGTTGAGTTTCTTCCTCTTTGTCTGAAGCTGGTTTATCAGGTTCTTTTTGATTATCTTCTTCCTCAGGTTTATTCACATCATCTGTTTTATCCTCTTCAGGTGGTGCAGGTTCTGCAGGTGCTTGATCTTTTTCTTCTTCAGCAGGTGCATCGGCACTTGCCTTTTGAGGTGAATTTCTTAATGTTCGTTTCGTTTGCGGACCTACAATGCCATCCACTAAAATCTCATTCGTCTTTTGGAAGTCCTTAACTGCTTTTTCAGTTTCCTCATCAAACTTCCCGCTAACGTTACTTATTCCATAGCCTAAGATTTTCAGTGTTTCTTGTAATTCTTTTACTTCCTCTCCGCTACTCCCAATTCTTAAAATAGTGTTCGTAATTGCTGGTGCAGAACCTTTAGCCGAAGCTGTAACGGTTAACCCATTTGCTTTTGCAATCGTATCAAAGGAGTTCGAAGAAGTGACAATAATAACAGGTGTGTTTACTTTTACTTGGTCAAACAGCCATCTAACTTCATCATCATACATTCGGATACATCCTAAACTAACGTAACGTCCAATGGATGCTGGATTGTTATTTCCATGGATCGCATAAGTCGTTCCCCATGTTCCGCGGGCATTCAGACCTAGCCAACGGTCTCCGAGTGGATTTCTAGGATCTCCACCAGGAATTCCATCTTTGTAATACGGTCGATTGATAATTTTGTTGACGATGATAAAACTACCTTCAGGTGTTAATGAGGGGCTTTTTCCTGTAGCTACACTGAAAATACGATTAACTTTGTTATTTTCATAGTATGCTAGTTCATTACTTGCTTTGTTAATGATAATTAATTGTCCATCTGCAGCTGATGCCGGTAGAGGTAGAAAAAGTAAGACTAAAAAACATAATAACAATGGAAATAATATAAACTTTTTCAATATAGTAACCTCCAATTCTAGGGTGTTATTATATTAGACTCCAATAATTGGAAAAAGTTTCGTGTTTTTTTAAAAAAGGACATAGACTGCTAGGTCTTTTTTGTTAGGCGGTTGGTTGGTGGTTAGTGGTTAGTTGGTTGGTTAGGTGTGGTGTGGGGAGATCGTCATGTGTGTTTTTGCGTGTGATTTTTGGAACAAGCCTCTAAAATTAATATACATATAAACGCATGATCCCCTTTTACCGTTTTCGGTCATATTTATATAGTAGAAGGTTAGCATTTCACGTAGTTTTCAAAAGACTCATAGGTATAAGCAAAGGCATTTATAAAAAGATAGCATAAAATGATGAAAGGGCGTAATGGTGGTCGTTGCTTCTAATTATCGTTATATGTTTTGAAGCAATAAAGCGTGTTATTACGGATAAAAGTAATTTAAACGACAATGCCGCCTCAATAGAAAGGGTGAAAATGGTGAAATTCAAATCATTATCTAAGTTCAAAGATGTACGAAACTCAATAACGCGTCATTCGTCTAAACGTTTTCCGCAAGTAGGGGAAGATCGTAAAGAAGACATTGCGATTCATCATTCTTTAACGAGAATGGACCTTGGTGGGAGTAATGCAGAAGGTTATGCCAGATACCATGTCAATTCTCTTGACTGGCCTGGAATTGGCTATCATTTTGTAATTGAAAAAGACGGTACGATTAAATGGTGTAACGACATAAATTTAAGGTCGTATCATGTTGGTAAATTTAATAACCAGTCAGTAGGAATTTGTTTGTCGGGTGATTTTCGAACCGATATTCCAACGGATGAACAACAGCGTTCGTTAGTAGAGTTAGTAAATGCGTTAAAACAAGATTTACCGAATTATAAGCGAACTCTTGGGCATAGTGATTATCCGGGATATGAATTTAAGCAATGTCCTGTTTTTGATTGGCGTTCGATTTTAGAAAATAAACAACCGAAGAAGCCGAAGACGAGTGAAACTCACACGATAAAAAAAGGTGACACTCTTTGGAGGATCGCATTGGAAAATAATATTACCGTCGACGATATCCTTTCACTAAACCCTGGAATTGAACCGCACCGCTTGCAGATTGGTCAAACGATTAACCTGAAACAAAAAGCAAAGCAAGCTGTTCCAAAAACACCTTCGCAAGACAAAAAAAGGAAGGTTATTGGGCATGCAACCGTTTTAGTTCCTTATTTAAACCGTAGAAAAGAAGCATCATTTAGCTCGAGTATTACGGGTACAGTTAGGAAAGGGCAAAGGTTGGAAGTATATGATAAGCAAAATGGCTTGTATGACGTCGGCTCTCTAGATTGGATTTCAGCAGGTAGTAAATATACAACATTTGAACCATCTTCAAGCGGAACTTCAACATCGAAGACTAACATTCAACTTCCGAGTGGAATTTTACGACGTGGTGATCGAGGAGCAAACGTAAAGCAACTTCAAAAAGCATTGAATGCAGTAAACTTTAAAGTGGGTCCTGAAGACGGAATTTTTGGCCGACAAACTGAAGATGGCGTACGTCGCTTTCAATCCGTTTATTTACCTCGAGAAGTAGATGGTATTTACGGACCTAATACAAGAAGAGAATTACAAAAACGACTGTAAAAATAGCGCGCAGGTCACTGTTCATCTTATTTTTCGACTTAAGTGTCTTTTTCCACAGTTAATCAGTAGCATGTTTATAATTTTTAATTAAGGGAAAGATCATTGTATGAAGATTAAAGGTCTCTAAAATGACAAAAGTCCCGAATGTTTTTTTGAGGTTTAACGATAAATGCGACTTTCTTCCCTACTAAAGCGTTTTAAAAGGATCTATAATTATGTATAATAGAGTCAGAATATGTCGAATTAAGTAGAAAAGTTGATTTTTCATAAAGGGGATTTTCGCATGCTCAGTATATTACTAAAAAAAAATAAAGTTAAAAATGTCACTCATGCAATATGCCCACACTGCGATAAAAAAATTTCGATTGAGCGGTGGGACGATCAAACAAGAGCTTTTTTAGGTAAGAATATTCCTAGCATAGTAAATGGTTGTAATACGAAAATCCCTTATCAATGTCCAGAATGTTATAGTGGTTTTTTAGCTAAATATATAAAATTTGTCGATTAGTCATTACTTCTTTTTATATATTCTTGGCTAATCTTTCGTATTTCAAATAAAAGAATTAATAATAAGAATTCTAAACTTTTTATATAGAAAAAGCGCCTGCAATTAGACTTTATGTCTACGCAGGCGTTTTTCTATTGAATCACCTCTTCTTCCTCACCCCATTAAGCAAAATGTCTTAGTCTACTGGGAAATATTTAAATCGACGATCATATCTTTATTCAAAAATCTAGTTATATTATGTGTAAATATGTGTTTTTAATAGATTTTCGAATTAATCGGACTATATCTTTATTGAAAACATAATTTACCACAATTCATCTTTCGTTTTGGTTACTTTTAAAATTTTTGACATGATAAATGGTTGTGTTGTTAATGTCAAAATAACCTCATACTAACCTGTCATATTTACCTTTTTTAGAATATAAGATTGTTGTATTAATATAAAGAAAGACCCAGTTAACAAACTTGACAAAACTTTATAGAAAATTACACAATTCACAAATTGTTCACAACATCTTCCATTTTTATAGTATAAAATAATTAGTAAGTAACCACTAACGGCGGAAAATATGGAAAAGGTGGGCAATGAATATGGGAAAAGATAAAAAGGGTTTCGCAAGATTTAGAGAAAAGTTTAATGTGAAAAGGTTATGGGAACGGTGGCGGTCCATAGATTGGGGAAATCCTATTAATAAATGGAAACTACTATTTTTCTCTATTGTCACTTTTATAGGTATTGCTGGCTTTTCGTATGGGGCAGTAGCTGGGACGTCGACAACGTCATTTTGCGCAGGGTGCCACGAGATGTCACCAGAATATGTGTCACATATTTCAACGGCACATAGTGAAATAAAATGTACTTATTGTCATATTGAACCGGGATTTACGAACACAATCAAAGGTAAGGTGTCAGCGATGACAGAAGTTTACCATCACGTAACAAGAACTCAACCTGACCCGATTTATGCGACAAAGCCTGTAAAAGATGTTGTATGCCTTCAATGTCATTCAGAAAATCGAGTCATTACCGCATCAGGGGATTTAATAGTTGAACATAATATTCACATCGATAGAGAAATAGCGTGTGTAACGTGCCATAGCGGTGTAGCTCACGGCAAGATGGTTGAACGGGGTATAAATACGAGTGATACATATGACTATTGGACAGAAGAAAACGCTGAAAAACTATTAGAGCCACAATATATTAGAACAAACATGGGAACGTGTATCGATTGTCACGATCAAGTTAATCAAGGCAATGAACCTTGGCTTGATAAATATTATACAGTGCCAGTTCCGGCTAATGCTTTTGAAGGTACTATTCCAATCTCAAATGAAATTTTAAATACGGTCATTCGTAATGAAGGAAAAGCTGTGGAAATTTCGATGGAATGTCAAACTTGTCACATGGAGATCACTATTCCTAACAATCACAAGTTAGTAGATTGGAATGAAAATCATAAGAAAAATGCCCTTAATGAACTTCCCCAATGTATTAATTGTCATCAAGAAGATAAATGGGTGAAGCGCTTGCAACCTCAATCGATTACAGAGTTACTAGAAGCGGACGGATCGAACCTAGAAAACTATGTACCTGATATGAGCTTGGTAGAGAGTGTAGCACGAGACACGCTATTTTGTTACACGTGTCATAGTGAGGAAATACCAGGATATGAATAAAAAATAACTTTGACCTATCAGAAAAACAAAAACTTTTCATAAGATTAGGACGGAAAACAAGATGATAAGGAATATGTGAGGTGACGTGAAGGTGAAAAAAGATCATGAGCAAGAAGAAAAACAATTACAAGAATTGCAGCATGATGAAACTGACTCCTATTGGAAAAAAATCAAACGTTATAAGATAGCTGTTTTCTTAACCTTAGCTGTAATAGGTATCGCCTTATCGGTAACGATTGGGGTTCAGGCAACATCTACCAATACGTTTTGCGCTAGTTGTCATATGATGACGCCTCAAGCACTAACATGGGAAGCTTCGTCTCATAGCTCAATTAAATGTAAAGATTGTCATATAAACCCGGGGCTTCAAG
>SKOL01000279.1 GCA_007120055.1 Anaerobacillus sp. | reverse complement strand
TTCGTGAGTTTCACGATGGGAAAATCATTCGACCGTTTTTATGCCTCTCAAAAGAAGAGATCATTCGTTATTGCGAAATGGAAAAGCTAGTACCAAGGGTTGATCAAAGTAACTTTTCTTCCAAATATATGAGAAACCGTATTAGAAACGAAGTCCTGCCCGTACTAAAAAAGGAAAACCCTTCAGTTCATATGAAATTCCAACAACAAAGTGAACTAATGTTAGATGATGAATTATTTTTACAGGATCTGGCTGAAAAAGAGTTAAATGGTGTTCTTCTTAATAAATGTGATAAAAGAATCGTCTTGTCGATTTCGAAATTTAATCGTGTTCGAATCCCTTTACAAAGAAGGGTCTTTCAACTAATATTAAACTATCTTTATAATGAAAACATGCCATTAATTTCCACTATACATATTGATGATTTTATTGATTTTATTAAAAGCCCAAGCCCATCTGGATATTTGCATTTTCCAAGAGGGCTATTAGTAACGAAGTCGTACGATGAATGTTCTTTATCTTTTATGAGTAAGAGTACGTTTAAAGAATATGAATATCTTTTATCGATACCAGGGATTGTTAGTGTAAAAAAGGGAAAGATAAACGCAGAAGTTTCTAAATCATTTCCATTAGAACATGTAAATCATAATTGTATTGTGTGTGATTTAGAAAAACTAACGCTACCATTAATGGTTAGAACCCGAAAACAAGGTGATCGTATCGCGATAAAAGGAATGTCTGGAGCCAAAAAGCTAAAAGACCTTTTTATTGATGAAAAAGTTGATCGAGAAAAAAGGGACGATTGGCCGATTATCGTTGACGGTAATGATGAATTAGTATGGATTCCGGGTTTGAGAAGGTCCAATATTGCTCTTCCTTCAAAAGAGACAAAAAACTTTGTTTTGTTATCAATAGAGGAATTGTAACTACATAAGTGGAAAAGATTTAATGATATTTTAAAATTTTTTGTTATACATTACTTTAGGAGGTAATTTTTTAGACATGATGAAAGATGATATTAAAGAGGTTTTAATAAGTGAGGAAGAAATTCAAACGAAGGTAAAACAGTTAGGCGAACAATTATCTGAAGAATATAGTGATCGATTTCCACTTGTGATCGGTGTGCTAAAAGGCGCAATGCCGTTTATGAGTGATCTTATTAAACGAATCGATGCTCATATAGAAATGGATTTTATGGATGTTTCTAGTTATGGTAATGAAATGGTTTCTTCTGGGGAAGTTAAAATTATTAAAGATTTAAATACTTCTGTTGAAGGGCGTGACGTTTTAATCATTGAAGACATTATTGATAGTGGACTTACCTTAAATTATTTAGTGGATTTATTTCATTATCGAAAAGCGAAAACCGTGAAAATTGTTACTTTGTTAGATAAGCCTGAAGGTCGTAAGGTAGACCTAAAGCCAGATTTAGCTGGTTTTAACGTCAAGAATGAATTTGTTGTAGGGTACGGTTTAGATTACGCTGAGCGATATCGAAATTTACCTTACATAGGTATTTTAAAACCTGAAGTTTACGAAGGGTAAATTAATTGTGAACAACTATGCTTTTATGGTAATATTATCTAAGTCTTATTTGCCAGTGGGAGGAGGTAAAGGATGAATCGAATATTTCGAAATACAGTCTTTTATTTATTAATATTTTTAGTTATTGTTGGGATCGTTAGTTTTTTTAATCAACCACCAACAGAAACTGAAGAAATGACGTATGGTGAATTCCAAACGAAATTAGAGCGTGGCGAAATTGGTCCGATTACGATGCAGCCGGTGAGGGATGTTTACGTAATTGAAGGACGTTTAAAAACAATGGGTGAAGACGAGGGCTTCGTTGTAAATGTACCTCGTTCAGACATGTCAATCGAACAAATCCACTTAGCAGCTACTAGAGGTGACACAGCGTTAGAGGTTATCCCAGCGGAGCAAACGAGTGGTTGGGTAACATTTTTTACGACGATGATTCCTTTCGTGATTATCTTTATTTTATTCTTTTTCCTTTTAAGTCAAGCACAAGGTGGCGGTAGCCGTGTTATGAACTTTGGGAAAAGTAAAGCTAAGCTTTATAGTGAAGATAAAAAGAAAGCGAAATTTAAAGATGTTGCTGGTGCCGATGAAGAAAAGCAAGAACTTGTAGAGGTTGTTGAATTCTTAAAGGATCCGCGTAAATTCTCGGCAATAGGAGCAAGAATTCCTAAAGGGGTTCTATTAGTAGGACCACCAGGAACAGGTAAAACATTACTTGCTCGTGCAGTTGCAGGAGAAGCAGGTACACCATTCTTTTCAATCAGTGGTTCTGACTTTGTTGAAATGTTTGTTGGGGTCGGTGCATCACGTGTACGTGACTTGTTTGAAAATGCAAAGAAAAATGCTCCTTGTATTATTTTCATTGATGAAATTGATGCCGTTGGTCGTCAACGTGGAGCAGGTTTAGGTGGCGGACACGATGAGCGTGAGCAAACCTTAAACCAATTATTAGTTGAGATGGACGGTTTTGGTGCAAATGAAGGTATCATCATTATCGCCGCAACAAACCGAGCTGATATTTTAGACCCTGCATTATTACGTCCAGGTCGTTTTGACCGACAAATTATGGTTGGTCGTCCGGATGTAAAAGGTCGTGAAGCGGTATTACACGTACATGCTCGTAATAAGCCGTTAGCAGATGATGTTAATTTAAAAACGATTGCAACGCGTACGCCAGGGTTTTCTGGTGCAGATTTAGAAAACTTATTAAACGAAGCAGCTCTTGTGGCAGCTAGACGTGATAAACCAAAAGTAGATATGAATGACGTTGAAGAAGCAATTGACCGCGTTATTGCAGGTCCTGCTAAAAAGAGTAGGGTGATCTCTGAGAAAGAGAAAAATATCGTTGCCTATCACGAAGCGGGTCATACAGTTGTTGGTGTTAAATTAGAGAACGCTGATATGGTTCACAAAGTAACGATTGTTCCTCGAGGGCAAGCCGGTGGCTATGCAGTGATGCTCCCGAAAGAAGATCGCTATTTCATGACAAAGCCTGAACTATTAGATAAGATTGTCGGCTTGTTAGGTGGTCGAGTTGCTGAAGAAATTATTTTTGGTGAAGTAAGTACTGGTGCACATAATGACTTCCAACGTGCGACAGGTATTGCACGTAAAATGGTGACAGAGTATGGTATGAGTGAGAAGCTTGGTCCGATGCAATTTGGTACAGGGCAAGGTGGCAATGTGTTCCTTGGGCGCGACATTAATAACGATCAAAATTATAGTGATGCGATCGCTTATGAAATTGACCAAGAAATGCAGCGAATTGTTAAAGATTGCTACGAACGTTGCCGTACGATCTTAATGGAAAATAAAGATCGATTAGAAATTGTTGCGAAAACATTATTAGATGTTGAAACTTTAGATGCTGAACAAATCCAATCATTGGTAAATGAAGGGAAGCTTCCAGAAGGGCATCATGCTAATAACGAAAACGCAAACGGAAACGAAGATGTAAAAGTTAATATTAACGCTAAGAAAGAAGAGGAAAAGCTAACTGATCCAGAAGTGAAACAGTCTGACGAAGAGGCGATTCTTCCTTCAGAAAAGCAAGAAGAAAACAAAGGTGACGATAATAAAAAAGACTAAAAGCAAAAAGGGTGTCTTAATAGGCACCCTTTTTTTCACTAATATTATCAAGTTTTTCAAATTAAAAATACGATTAGTTATTCAATTTTAGGAGATTACTCTTTATACTAGAAGTGGAGTGAATTTCATAATTAACAAAAATGAGCCACACCACGTGATATATAGTTTGCGAATGGTTTTGACGCAACTATGTATTAATCTTAGTGGCTGAAATAATAAATTATGAAAATTCATTGAGTGGTGTAAATATAAACCTAAAAAGTAGGTGACTTAGATGATCTTTGTTTTAGATGTAGGGAATACGAATATAGTATTAGGTGTGTATGATGATGAAAAGTTAAAATATCACTGGAGAATTGGAACAGACCGTCAAAGAACCGAAGATGAATATGGGATGATCATTAAGGAATTATTTTCTTATGAAGGGTTAACAACTAAGGATATTGATGGGATTATCATTTCATCTGTAGTACCCCCGATTATGTATGCGTTAGAAGAAATGTGTAAAAAATATTTCTATGTAAAACCTATGATTATCGGGCCGGGAATAAAAACTGGGCTTAATATTAAATACGATAACCCAAAAGAAGTTGGTGCAGACCGTATTGTCAATGCTGTTGCTGCCATTGAATTATATGGAAGTCCGTTAATTATTGTTGATTTTGGTACAGCGACTACATACTGCTACATAAGTGAAGAACATCAATACATGGGTGGGGCAATTGCGCCGGGCATCGGTATTTCTACAGAAGCCTTATATAATAGAGCGTCAAAGCTTCCGCGTATTGAAATCATTAAACCGAAAGACATTGTCGGTAAAAATACTGTCAGTGCAATGCAGTCAGGTATTTTATACGGTTATGTAGGACAAGTTGAAGGAATTGTTAATCGTATGAAGGATCAAGCTAATGAAGAGCCTCGAGTGATTGCGACTGGTGGATTAGCTCCGTTAATAGCGGAAGAGTCAAAAGTGATAGATGTTGTTGATCCGTTTTTAACTTTAAAAGGACTTATAATGATTTATAGAAAAAACTTGGCCTAAAGCCAAGTTTTTCTCACACTCGGACAATAATGTTGATTAATGATATTCATTTGAAAAAGAATAGTAAAGTTTAAAAAAGAGGTGTAAAACGAATGTCAGATTACTTAGTTAAAGCTGTAGGATTCGAAGGAAAGGTAAGGGCTTATGCCATCAATACAACTGAAATGGTTAATGAGGCAGTTAGACGGCATGAAACTTGGCCAACAGCTTCTGCAGCGTTAGGAAGAGCAATGACGGCAACGACGATGATGGGAGCGATGCTGAAAGGTGATGAGAAATTAACAGTAAAAATTGATGGTGGTGGTCCAATTGGTGCAATCATCGTTGATAGTAATGCCAAAGGAGAAACAAGAGGATATGTTGGCAACCCTAAAGTCGACTTTGAATTAAATAAAGAAGGTAAATTTGATGTAGCTCGAGCGGTCGGTAAAGATGGATTATTATCTGTAGTAAAAGATTTAGGGATGCGAGATCATTTTACAGGAAGTGTTCCGTTAATTTCAGGTGAATTAGGTGAAGATTTCACTTACTATTTTGCTTCTTCTGAGCAAACGCCAGCTTCTGTTGGTGTTGGTGTACTCGTAAATCCAGATGGATCGATTCTTGCTTCAGGCGGCTTTATGATTCAGTTAATGCCAGGAGCAGATGATGAAACTATCACTGAAATCGAAAAGAGACTAAGTACTTTACCGCCAATTTCAAAGTTAATTGAAGCGGGAATGCCCCCTGAAGAACTTATTTTAGCTCTTTTAGGTGATGATAATGCAAAGGTTCTAAATAAAATGGATGTTAAGTTTCAATGTCATTGTTCGAAGGAAAGAATTTCCCGGGCATTAATTAGTTTAGGAAAAGGGGAACTAACAGAAATGATCGAGGAAGATGGCGGCGCTGAAACAGAATGCCATTTCTGTAATGAAACATACAATTTTACAGTTGCTGATTTACAGGAACTTTTGGAAGATGCGAAGTAGGTTAAATTTTACAAATATTTTTATTGACAGTGTTGTATTGCTCTGATAGGATTAATATATATTAATCCAATGAAAATACTCGGTATTAAAAAGAGGAGGAATACTAATGAAAGTAGCAAATTCAATTACTGAATTAATCGGTGAAACACCTTTAGTGAAATTAAATCGTCTTGTACCAGAAGATTACGCGGATATTTACTTAAAACTGGAATATATGAATCCTGGAAGTAGTGTCAAGGACCGTATTGCTTTAGCGATGATAGAAAGCGCTGAAAAAGACGGGAACCTAAAAAGTGGCGATACAATTATCGAACCAACGAGTGGCAACACCGGTATTGGTTTAGCAATGGTTGCGGCAGCAAAAGGCTACCGTACGATTTTAGTAATGCCTGAAACGATGAGTTTAGAGCGACGCAATTTATTACGTGCTTATGGGGCAGAGCTAGTGTTAACTCCAGGGCCTGAAGGTATGGGGGGCGCGATCCGTAAGGCTACTGAATTAGCTAAGGAAAATGGTTATTTCATACCACAACAATTTGAAAATGAAGCAAACCCTGAAGTGCACCGTTTAACAACAGGTAAAGAATTGTTAGAGCAAGTCGGAGATCAGTTAGATGGTTTCATTTCTGGAATTGGAACTGGTGGAACGGTGACTGGTGCAGGTGGAGTGTTAAAAGAAAAGTTTCCGCATTTGCATATCGCCGCTGTTGAACCGCAAGATTCACCTGTTTTATCCGGCGGTAATCCGGGACCACATAAAATCCAAGGAATCGGTGCAGGCTTTGTTCCTGATATTTTAAATACAGAAGTGTATGATGAAGTTATTCAAATTTCTACAGAAGAAGCCTTTGAATATGCTCGCCGTGCAGCGAAAGAAGAAGGAATTTTAGGTGGGATTTCTTCTGGTGCAGCGATTGCTGCAGCATTAAAAGTGGCGAAAAAATTAGGAAAAGGCAAAAAAGTAGTAGCGATTATTCCTAGTAATGGGGAAAGGTATTTAAGTACACCATTATACCAATTTGAAGATTAATGATTTAAGAGGGTGCCCTGATACTTTGTATCGGGTCACCTTTTTTTGTTGGTTGGTTTGTTGGTTAGTGGAAAGTTGGAAAACTCGGAACTTATACATGTAGGTAGTATCAATATCAGAATACTGTCATGAATGTATTGTATAGAAATGTCCGTCCGAATTCTCGAGTGAGCCTCTAAAACTCGATAGAGGTTTAAAGTGAAACGAGAGAATTCGGGCGGCGTTTAAATTTTATCTAAGTTAATTGTTTCAGTCTGTTGAGGTATAATGATAAAATATAAGTTGGACAGAAAAGGAAAGAACTAATAACGAGTGAATTTCATAATTACCAAAATTGAGCCACATCAAGTAATATATATTTTGCGTATGGTTTTAACGCAACTATATATTGATCTTAGTGGCGAGAATAATAAATTATGAAATTCATGGAACATAAGTTGTAAATGGAGAGTGAACGTTATTTTGAGACAAACTAGTAATTCAGATAAAGTTCAACGTTTTCCTCTTGGTAAATCATTCGAGGCTAAAGATTTTGCTTGGTTCCAAAAGTATAAAGAGCTTTCTTTAGAAAAGGATTATCACATACTTCTCGAGAGTGGCCGAGGCGGTAATTACAGTATTATGGGATTGGAGCCTTGGGCCGTATTATCAGGGAAAAATAATCAATTAACGATAACAGTAGATAAAAAGCAGGAAATAAAGAAAGGGCCATTACTGCAATCGATGGAGCAGTGGATGAGTCAGTATAAAACAGAAGTAGATGAAAGTTTACCTCAATTTCAAGGTGGTGCCATCGGTTTTATTAGTTATGACCTTGTAAGACAAATTGAGAAGTTACCTACCTTAAGTGATGATGATTTAAACACAGATGATATATTTTTCCTGTTATTTGACGATGTGTTTATTTTTGATCATGAAGAAAATGTTTTTTGGATTATTACACATTATCAAGAAGGAAAAAAGCAAGAGGCTGAAAGAAGATTGGTTGAGCTAGAAGAAATGTGGTTTCAACCAAGTATTAAAGAAGAAGAATGGAACTATGTTGAAGATGTAGAAGAAGATGAGTATTGGCATGCTTCGTTATCAGAAACCGATTTTAACAGGGCAGTAGCAAAAGTTCAAAATTATATTGCCGATGGCGATGTTTTTCAAGTGAACTTATCTGTTCGTCAAGCGAAGAAATTACAGACAGCTCCTTTGCATATATATGAAAAGTTACGGGAGATTAACCCTTCGCCTTATATGTCATACATTGAAGCGCCACACTTTCAAATTATTAGTGCATCACCAGAACTTCTAGTTAAAAAGAATGGCGAAGATATTAGCACTCGCCCGATCGCAGGGACAAGGTCAAGAGGTAAAAATACAGAAGAAGATGAACGTTTAGCAAAAACGTTAATTGAAAATGAAAAAGAAAAAGCAGAGCATGTGATGCTCGTTGATTTAGAGAGGAACGACTTAGGTAGGGTGAGCCGATTCGGCACCGTGGAAGTTAATGAATTAATGGTCATTGAAAAATACTCTCATGTGATGCATATTGTTTCAAACGTTCGTGGTAAGCTTGATCCGACATATAATTTATACGATGTCATCGAAGCGACATTCCCTGGTGGAACGATTACAGGCGCACCTAAAGTGCGTACAATGGAAATTATTGAAGAGCTTGAACCTGTAAGAAGAGGGATATATACTGGTTCTATCGGGTGGATTGGTTATAATGGTAATATGGAATTAAACATTACGATCCGTACCATGTTAGCAAAAGACGGTTTTGCTTACGTTCAAGCGGGAGCAGGTATTGTTATTGATTCCGACCCTAAGGCTGAATATAAAGAATCATTGAAAAAGGCAATGGCGTTATGGAAAGCAAAAGAGATTAGTGAAGAAGAGATGAGAGAACAAAAGAGTAAAGTGAAGAGCTGAGGAGGAAAAAAGATGATTTTAATGATTGATAATTATGATTCGTTTACGTACAATTTAGTTCAATATTTAGGGGAAATGGGTGAAGAGTTAATCGTCAGGAGAAATGACAAAATAACAATTGCCGAAATTGAAGAATTAAATCCTAATTACTTGATGATTTCTCCTGGACCATGTAGCCCTAATGAGGCCGGGATTAGTATGGAGGCGATTAAACATTTCGCTGGGAAAATTCCGATTTTTGGCGTTTGTCTTGGACATCAATCGATTGCCCAAGTTTTTGGTGGTGATGTCGTTCGTGCTGAACGATTGATGCACGGAAAAACATCTGAAATTACACATGATCAAAAAACGATTTTTTCCGGAATGTCGTCACCTTTTACGGCAACGAGATATCACTCATTAATTGTTAAAAGAGAAACGTTACCGGATTGTTTTGAGATAACTTCTGAAACAAGTGAAGGGGAAATTATGTCGATTCGCCATAAGGAACTTCCGATTGAAGGAGTTCAATTTCATCCGGAATCAATAATGACTGCAGAAGGAAAAAACTTATTAAAAAATTTCATTCGTTATTATGCGAGGTAGCGTATATGTATATATATTTGAATGGAGAGTTTATTTTACAAGATGAAGCGAAGATTTCTCCTTTTGACCACGGCTTTTTATATGGATTAGGTGTATTTGAAACTTTTCGCATTTATAATGGTCATCCATTTTTATTGGATGACCATTTTCAACGCTTGGAACGAAGTGTTGAACAATTAAATATTATTTTAAACATAACGAAGCAACAGTTAAAAGAAATCATTTCCGAGCTTTTAACATTAAATCAACTTAAAGATGCGTATATTCGTTTTAATGTCTCTGCAGGCGCGGCACCAGTTGGTTTGCAAACTGACTCTTATACGGAACCGACGATTATTATCTTCATAAAACCGATAAATAGCCCGCTTGCGCGAACAAAAAAGGCTTCGGTTTTAACAACTAGAAGAAATACTCCAGAAGGAACAGAACGTCTGAAATCTCATCATTACTTAAATAACATTATCGGGAAAAGAGAGTTGAAGTCACCGGAGTATGAAGGGATTTTCTTGACGAATGAAGGTTACATAGCTGAAGGAATTGTGTCTAATATATTTTGGTTAAAGGATGGACAAGTTTATACTCCGAGTGTCGCTACGGGCATTTTAAACGGGATTACAAGAAAGTTTATCATTAAGGTATTAGAAAAGTACAACATACGTTGTCATGAAGGTTT
>SKOL01000122.1 GCA_007120055.1 Anaerobacillus sp. | reverse complement strand
TAAAATGAGTTTTTTCACGGAGATTCTCCTTTGCAAAATAGATTTTTTTAAAAGCTCGTCACTCGGCACACTTTACTATCCAGGCAACGATTTTCACTCGCAATGCGAAGAACTATTTGTACAAAGGAAACTACTTTTAGAATACCAAATTGTACAAATATTTCAATTACTTTTATGTGAATTTTTCGACTCAATTTTCTAATTTTCAACTTCAAAAAGGTTGAAAGGGTAAGAAAAACTTAGAATTGAACACCCTAAGCTTTTCTTACGTTTTTCTATTTAAATAATAAATCGGCTCCAGCAATACCTGGCGCTGTCATTTCATTTGCGTCTAAAATTACGTTTAACTCTTCTTCAGATAAAATTCCCTTTTCAATACAAATTTCTCGTACTGGGCGGTTCGTTTGAATCGCTTCTTTTGCAACACGTGCTGCTACTTCATAGCCTACGTGAGGGTTGATCGCCGTAATAATTCCAACGCTTTGCTCCACCATTTCACGGCAATGCTCAATATTTGCGGTAATGCCATCAATAGCATATTCACGGAACACTTTCATGCCGTTTTGAAGGATAGAAAGGGACTGCAGTAAGTTGAAAACTAAAACGGGCTCCATTACATTTAACTCTAACTGACCTGCTTCTGAAGCTAGTGAAATTGTATGATCATTTCCTATCACTTGAAATGAAATTTGATTCACAACTTCACACATAACAGGGTTTACTTTACCTGGCATAATCGAAGAACCTGCTTGCCTCGGTGGTAAGTTAATTTCGTTTAAGCCTGTTCTTGGTCCTGAACTCATTAATCTTAAATCGTTTGCTGTTTTTGATAAGTTAATTGCCAAAATTTTTAAGGCACTAGATAACTCAGTGTACGCATCTGTATTTTGTGTTGCATCGACTAAATCATCTGCACTTTTAAACGGTAAGCCTGTATGCTCTCCTAAATATTTAGCAACAAGAGTAATATATTCAGGTAATGCATTTAAACCTGTTCCAACGGCAGTAGCTCCCATATTTATTTCATATAAATGATCTACTGAATTTTTAATTCTTTTTAAATCGCGAGACAACACTCTTTTGTATGCACCAAATTCTTGACCAAGACGAATCGGTACAGCATCTTGTAAGTGGGTACGCCCCATTTTAATAACTTGATCGAATTCTTTTTCTTTTTCTTCCATCGTTAAAATTAAATCGACCAACGAACTTGTTAAGCCTTTTGCCAAGTGCAAGCAGGCGAGGTGTATCGCGGTCGGAAATGTGTCATTTGTTGATTGAGCCATATTTACATGGGTATTTGGACTGACGACCATATAGTCACCTTTCGTTCCCCCAAGAATTTCAATCGCACGATTAGCAATTACTTCGTTTGCATTCATGTTAAAAGAGGTACCAGCACCACCTTGAATAGAATCGACAACAAAATGTTCTGTTAACTTCCCATCGATCACTTCATCACTTGCCCGAACGATTGCATCGGCAATTTTTTTGTTCAAAAAACCTACATCGCGATTGGCCATTGCTGCCGCTTTTTTCACATATCCGAAAGCTCGAATCAACTCTTTATGTGGCGGATAGCCAGTAATCGGAAAGTTTTCAACTGCCCTTGCGGTTTGGATCCCGTAATAAGCATCTTGCGGTATTTCTTTTTCTCCCATTAAATCTCGTTCAATGCGAACATCTGACATTTGTTTGGACCTCCATCTCTCTAAAACCATTTTATCTATTTTTATTATATACAACATCTTTATTTATAAATTGAATAGCGGAAAATGTCAAAGTAATTTAATTAAAAGTTGCGTGCAATTTGCTTTCCAAATTACAAACGTCCAAGGAACCACTTTTAGATATGGCGCCCCACCGTCACCATCTAATGTAGAAAAGACGGGTGCTTTCCCTCACTTCACCTTGTCCTTCTGACAAGCTACTAACCTCAATCACATCAGGAGATACATCTTAGAGTTTACTTCATGCAGCTTTGCGACGAGTAACCGCAGGAGCACTCTCAGACGTTCGTTCGCAAAAGCACCCGCCTTTTTTCATACAAATACATCATGAAGTCGTAACTTTACTATTTAGAATGTAAAAGTCCACTACTTACTTTTCCAACTTTCTACTTTCCAACTAACCAACTTTTACATGCATAACTCTCATGACGATAAATCGCCACTAGCTAAAATGTAAAAGTTAGGTGGGAGCACATCCTAACCAACTATTCACAAACAAAAAGAGGCTATTGGAATTAGCCTCTAGATTTACGTATTTTTTTAAAGTGTAGTTATTAATTGTTCGTAAGTTGTTAATCCATTGAGTAAATGTTGTTGGACTTGCCAGAGATCTGCTTCTGAATTTGAAGAGATGAAATTTTGAAGCGAATCATAAGCACCAATCAATGCACTTTGAAAAGCTGTAGCTAGTGGTTGTTGGACTTCATTATTAGAAAATGCATCAACGAGTACTAAAAATTCGTCATGAATTGCTGTCAAGTCAGAGAGCATTTTTTCTGTATATAACGAGCCTCCGTTAGCAAAACCGTTCACCGATAAAAGTGTGATTTGCTGATACAGATCAACTCCCGTTTGTAAAAACGATGCTTGGCCATCATTTTCTACAATACCGTTTGCGGACACTGCGTATGGTTTTAAATAAACTTCTTGTCCATTTGCATCATATATGTCACCAATGACTCTTGCTTGTTCACGGTCTAACCCAAGTCCGATAAATAAGTAAACACGGTCGCTCGTTTCTGCTAATGTAGCGGCAAACCCATTTTCTTTAATGATTTGAGCAGTTTCATCACCTGTTTCTACTTGAGAAAAAGCCCCCCCTTGAACCACTTCAACTCCTAAAACCGGAATTTCGCCTTTCATAGCCACTGGCGGTACTTCATTGGACACTGGGGCTTGTACAGGGTTAGTAGCAGGTGTTGACGTTTCGTTCGCTTCCCCAGTAAAAATCGTTAACATCATAAAACCAAAACTTACACCGACGATGATCGCTGACATGACGATACCAATAAGTCCTAATGGCAAAGCTTTTAAATTAAAGTTAAACTCAAATCTCTTTTTCTTCTTCCTTTTTATGTGCGGAAGCTTTGGAGAACGTTCGCTTTTACCATCATCCCAGTATGGCGCTTCAAGCTTACTTTTATCACGACGCCGTTCTCCTAAATCAACGATCTTAGGTGAAGATTGCTTTTGTGTATTATCAGAAAGCAGCCACGGAAATTCGTCATGCTCGTCCTTTTCTTGTGTTGCAGAAATTTCTTCTGTTGCAGTAATCTCTTGATTTAACACCTCTTCGTAAGCCTGCTTATCCTTCTCTAACTCATCATACGTTTTCTCTTTTCCATTTAGCACAATTGAAATTCGCCGGTCATTCTTCTTAATATTGTCCATCTACTGCCAGCTCCTTTCTATTTTTCAATTTACTATATTCTATTAATAGGGAATGGTAGATAGAACTAGAAATTGATTTCCGTTTAAAAAATATAATTAGTAAATTTTATAGGGGGGCTCGGATTTCTTAGAACGAAGCGCCTTTTGTATGGGAGTCTTGGAGGCGTAAAACGAAAGCGACTTTTGTAGTCGATCAAACTTTCTTTCGAATGTTGAAACATATTGGGCGTAAACTGCGTGTCCTCTAGTATTATAAACGTACCATAAAATTCGTGAAAAATAACGGGATATTTGTCAGGCTAATGCGTTTTTTTATATTCTTTTTTGGTGGAAAAGGGTTTAATAGTTATCAGGGGGCGATACAGTTCTTGGAAGAAACTAAAGTATAGTTTTGGGGGAGTGCGCAGTAGAACAACTGTTGACGCGCACTAGAATCGCATTATCCCTAAAATACACGTAACAAAACACGGTTTGATGTGCATGGTTTACAGTATATGTAAAACGCACGCATGAAAACAAGGATTGATGCACCAAAATTACAGCATCTATAAAATCCGCGTATCAATATATGTATTGACGCACAAATGATTTCTCTTCCTAGTTCAAAGCAGGAGAAGAGTAAGCGAAACGCCAGAATGATTACTCTTCTGAGTTCAAAACCAGAGAAGAGTAAGCGAAACGCCGGGATAATTACTCTTCTCGACTCAAAACCAGAGAAAAGTAAGCGAAACGCTCGAATGATTTCTCTTCTGAGTTCAAAACCAGAGAAGAGTAAGCGAAACGCCGGAATAATTACTCTTCTCGACTCAAAACCAGAGAAGAGTAAGCGAAACGCTCGAATGATTTCTCTTCTCGACTCAAAACCAGAGAAGAGTAAGCGAAACGCTCGAATGATTTCTCTTCTCGACTCAAAACCAGAGAAGAGTAAGCGAAACGCCGGAATAATTACTCTTCTCGACTCAAAACCAGAGAAGAGTAAGCGAAACGCCGGGATAATTACTCTTCTCGACTCAAAACCAGAGAAGAGTAAGCGAAACGCTCGAATGATTTCTCTTCTAAGTTCAAAACCAGAGAAGAGAAATCCAGTGTTAGAAAGTGCGAATTTCTACTGCACACTCCCCCAAAAACTACGTCATATTTCCACAAACCATTATTATAGCTGCAAATAACATAAAAGAGCATGAACAAAGCCACGCTCTCATCCTACTGTAAGCAAATATTTTACCTATTGTATAGCGGATTTGTTTTCCCACTCGGCTCTGGATGGTCAACTTTAGGTAACTCTTCTCGCAATTGTTGTAGATCAGGGTAGTAATAAGTACTAATTGCGACTAAAAAATGTAGGCTATCGGTTTGATTGTCGATCATGATATTTTCATCGGGTCCAACAAAAGATATTGATTCGATACTAACAATTCGAGGTAGGCGATCGATTTCAGCTAAAAATTGAAACAAATCTTCATATGAATTTGCGATGATTGAAAGATCAACGGAAACTTGTCTAATAGTTTCCGAAGTGTCACCTACTTCAACTTCCTCTTCTTCGTTCGTACCACCTTCAACTAAATTGGCAGGTCGACCCTTTACAAAGTTCATATCTAAAATATACGTATTTGATAAAGCTTCGACACGCTGTATATCTAATAATAGTTGGTCGATTAAAGGATCAACTGGCAATTTCCGTTGCAGTTGAGTTGTTTGTTCAGCAATTTCCTCTTCTTGTTCAGCTTCTTGCTCATGTAATAGTTCAAGCATTTTTTGTTCAGTTAATAATTGGTTTTCGGCAACTGTGCGTGCCTGAAACATCGGACTAACAAAAGAAAGATAAAAGGCTGTGACGATAAACATTGTTAACACAACTGAAGCGATAAGAATAATTAACGCTTTTTTCGTAAAAGAGATTCCCATTTAGTCGTCCTCCTTTACATCGGCAAATGCAGAACGATTAACAGTTAGTCGAAAATGAGCAACATACCTAGGCAACACATCTTCTCCTTCGAGAACTTCGATAAATTCTGTATTAATCGTCGCTAAAGTTACATCGTTGATGAACGGCGACTCATCTAAGGCGTAACTATAAGCCGCAACAGAGTTAATTTGATCAAAACGGATATCAAATGTAACATTATCAGGATGAAAAAAATCAAAATTTTGCATATAGCTATGTTCGGGTAATAGTCGAACTAATTCAGCTAACAACTCAGATGCCGGGATCACACTTTGCTCTGTTTTTTCAACAGCTGCACTCAATAAATCATAATATGAAATTGGTTTTTGTTCTAATTGTTGTTGGAGCATTGCAATTTCTTCAGTAACTGTCGTTCGCTCGGCTTCAAGTTGGTCGATGTCATTTTGAACGTTGTCGCTCACTAATTTTAATGCAAATAAGCTTATTAAAAGAAGTAAAGTAATTAAAAGTATGATAAACCAATATGTGATATCTTTTTTACGTTTTTCAGATAATAAATTAATTTCAACTAACATCGTGGACCTCTTTTTTTAAGGCAAGGCCGACTACTTCATGGTAGCGTACTGGCACTGTTTTGCCATTAATTGTTTCAACGACAGTATCACTAACTGTTTCTACTGGGATGTCAAAAGATTGTTCACATTGCTCAGCAATCACTTTTACGTACGGATTATCTCCTGTAAAAATTAACTTTGAAACACCAAGTCGTCCTTGGTGTATCGTTGAACGGTAAAAATTCATAATCCTCTCTACTTCAGTTAATATATCTTGAATTTGCCCTGTTAATTCAGCTTCCTCTCCTTGCCAAACAATACCTTCCTCGACATCATTGATTAGTTGCCAATTTTCCTCTTCAAATCCTAGTATTATATTTCGCATAAAAACTGGTTTTTGGTCGTGGAAAATTGTAATATTCATTTTTAAAATATCGAGTTGAACGAATAAAAAGTGGTCTGATTTATTGTCACGATCCAAAGCATGATAAAGTCTATAATACGACAATGCAGAAATATCAGCTGCATTTGGCTTTAGTTTAACGTTCTCTAGTAAATCGTATATTTGTTGAACTTTCTTTTCTGGTGCAGCGATAAGCAATATGTCACGCTGACCGTCGCGCTCACCTAAATTATATACGTCTATTGTAGGCTCTTCGAAAGGCAAGTGAAGTGATTCGCCAATGACCGAGTATAGGTGTCCTTTAACTTCGGCTTTTTTGACGTTTAATGGTACTTGTACAGTTCGAAGTACGGTGTATGTATTTGGTACGATAAATTGTGTGTAATGTCTTTTTAGTCCCCAGTCATTGATGCATTGTTGTAAAATCGTCTCTAGTGTTGACGGGTCTAGTATTTGTCCGGCTTGAATAACGCCGTTTGGTAGATAGCGTTCACCAAATGATTGAATAGCTTCAATTTCAGGACGCTTGGCATGGACGTAACGGATGACGTGATCTTTTATAATAATTGCTGTTCTCGACTGTTTTTTGCTTTGGAATAGTGCCACTGTTTTCACCACGTTTCGTTTGAGAATTTCAAAAAAAAATTTGTAAAATCCAGTTGGTTCTTTATAGATAGGATGATGAGGCTTCGAGAGCAAACTCTCTTCTCTTCATCATCCTATCTATAAAGATTGCCCTGCAATTGAAATGCTATCGCATTTCACCAAATGGATTAAAGTTAAATCGTCTCTTTTTATTTTAATGGCTACGTATTGTAGGTTTGTTTATGGCTTGGTATACTAACGTATTTTGTTTATATTAAATCCTTTTTTATCCGCCTTTTGGCAAACAAAACTGTCATAACGATATTAAGTCACCATCTAGAATGGAAAAATTTAACTGTTTTGAACGTAACCAAAGTAAGGGTGGTTACGTTCAAAAGTGTAACATATTATTAAATTAACTCGTTTAATAATTTTGTCTAAACTATGAAATATTCTTTTAGTAAAATAGGCTCCAATACCATGTAAAGATTTCGGTTTCGAAAAAGTAGACGAGTAGTGTTGCAATCACGATGAATGGGCCAAATGGGATTGGTTTTTTGCGCTCTATTTTTTTTGTTGCTAATCCTATTATACCAATAATAGAGCCGATTAAGGTAGAGAGAAAAAACGCGAGAAGAACCCCTTTCCATCCTAGAACGATGCCGATAACTGCAAATAGCTTTATATCACCACCACCCATCCCGCCTTTACTAATAACAGCAATTAGTAGAAGAAGAGTAAAACCAATTGTAGCCCCAAGTAATGGATCCCACCAAACTTCAAGTGGAGCAACCGTATAGCGTACCAATAATAATGTTGGTGCAAAAAATAACAGTACTTTATCAGGGATAATCATGTAGTGAATGTCTGAGATGAAGATGATTACGAGTAGTGAAATAAAAATCCAAGCAACAATCGTTTCCCACTGAAAGCCGAAATGATAGAAAGCATAGACAAATAAGCCACCAGTAGTAGCTTCAAACAGTGGGTAAATCGGTGAAATTGTCGTTCCACAGCCTTTGCACTTTCCTTTTTGAAAAAGGTATGAAAAAACAGGAACTAACTCTCGCGTAGATAACGTTCTTCTACAATTAGGACAATGCGAGCGAGGCCGAACAATCGATTCGTTCTTCGGCGCTCGCAAACCGACTACGTTGAAAAAAGACCCTAGTGCTAGGCCAAGTAGTAATGAATAAAAAAAATAAAGATATTCCATAAAATTCAACCTCATACAAATATAACCCTCAAAGGAGGGTTATTAAATTTGTTATTAATTATTTTACATTCCCTCGATTAACTTCTAATTCAGCAACATAATCATCTACTTCAGTACCATCACTATCAGCTTCTGCTCTTGCACCTCTATCCCCATTAAAAGTAAATACTTCATAAGTCATTTGATTATTAATTGCAGTAATTCTTACATGAGAACCAGTGGTATATCCCGAATCTGTAACAGTCGGTTCATCATCATGAGCTACATTTACAATACCATCTGAACCAGGTTCATAGTTATCTTCAGTACCATCAGGGTCTCTTACTTCTTCCAAGTACCCTTGTGCAACTAACCATCCCAACGATAAATATGTTGACTGTCCATTTGCTGGACGTGCCTCACTATCACCAACAACAGCCAACTTTGCAGCATTTATCATCTGAATAGCATTAGCGGCATGAGCATCTCTCTTACTGTTATCAATAATCCCGCCAATCGCCGGCACGGCAATCGCCGCAATAATCCCTAAAATTACAATAACGGCTAATAGTTCAATCAACGTCAAACCTTTTTGATTTTTTAATCTTTTTAATAAAAGTTGTCTCATTTTTTTGTTTCTCCTCCTAAAATTTTTATATTAATTTATAATTGCTACTGTCTTACTTTACAACGTTCTCGACCTTAAATCATTGCAAAAATAATGGCAATAAAAAGACCAAATTGCTGTTTATGTATCTGGTTATAAACAAAATTTGGTCGGTTGCACTACTTGCTCCTGATCATCTAAGTGCCCACGTACAGATGAACGATCATCACATCCATTATTTAGTTTAGTCTTAAAACGTTTATTGAAATTCATTAACACTATTGTATTATTATTTATAAAAATGTTCTAGTAGTTTTTCATTATTTTTTTATCTTTTTTATGACTTTTTACCCAACTTGATCAAAAATATCGAACATTGGAATGGCGATTGCTGCGACTATTAACCCGACAACGCCTGCGAGAATAACGATCATTAGCGGCTCAATTAATGATTTAATTCGCTCTGTTGCGATATCTACTTCTGTCTCGTAAAAGTCTGCAACTTTATCAAGCATTGTATCTAAATTACCCGTTCTTTCGCCAACGTAAACCATTTGTGTTACTAATGGCGGAAAAATCCAATGTGCTTCCATTGGTCCTGCAATCGATTCTCCTTTTTCTAGTGAAGTGCGAGATTCTCGAATGACAGATGCTACAACTTCATTGCCTACAATTCGCTCGACAATTGTAATTGCCTGTAAAATTGGAACCGATGAGGAAAAAAGTGAGCTTAATGTCCTTGTCATTCTAGCAAGTGCTGCTTTTTGAAGCATCGAACCGAAAATCGGAATTTTCAATGTGAAATAATCAAAATAATATTTATATTGACGATTGTCTTGGATAAATTTATAACCTACAATTCCGCCAATTATCGTAACTGGAATAAGCCACCAAAACACTTTAAAAACGTCTCCAGCCGATAAAACGAATTGTGTAATCATCGGTAACTCAGCATCAAAGGAACTGAACATATCAGCAAACGTCGGAACGACAAATGACAATAAAAAGACGACAACGACAATTGAAATTGCCCCAATTACTGCAGGATACATTAATGCAGATATAACCTTTTGCCGAGTTTGATGTTGCTTTTCATAATAATTTGCTAGTCGATCTAGAATCTCGTCTAAATTACCGCCGATCTCTCCGGCTTTGATCATATTAGTAAACAATGGCGGGAAAGTTTTGCGGTGTTTTTCAGCTGCATCTGAAAATGGGTTTCC
>SKOL01000391.1 GCA_007120055.1 Anaerobacillus sp. | reverse complement strand
GCGACGAGGAAGCTTACTACGAAGCATTACTAGCAGACGCAGGAGCATCGTTCACGAAATCATCCGCCTTTTTTTATAAAAATTTCTGCTATTTCCTTTCCAACTAACCAACTAACCAACTAACCAACTAACCAACTAACCAACTAAAAAAATTATATAGTAGTTTCTTTAAAAATCAAGGAAAAATTTTCATTTTAAAACCGTTGGTTAGTTGGTTAGTAATTTGTTGGTTTGGCAATCAACCAACCTTTTCATACAAAACACTCATGACGATAAACGTCACCATCTAATATGGAAAAGGCGAATGATTTCCTTCACTTCGCTGTGACCTTCTTTTGAATCTCAGAGGCTTGTTCACAAAATCATCCGCCTCTTTTTCATACAAAACCGTCATGACGGTATTCCGTCACCATTTAACATGAAAAAGTCGGGCGAGGGTCTCCTAACCAACTAACTAACAAACTATCCAACTTTCCACCCATTTTTTGTATAAAAAAAGGTACAAAGCCAACAATGGTAATGTTGAATTTTGAGTTTTGAATTAGTTGTCTTTTTTTCCTTAATATTTCTCTCTATCGATTCAAAATTCTTCTTTCAACATTCAAAATTAGTAAAGGGTGAATACGATGGAAGTCATCACTAGGAAAAAGTATCATAGAAAACTTAGTCTTATGCGTAAACTTGTGCGTTTAACTTTGTTAGTTGCAATATTACTAATGGGCGCTTTAGTTGGCCTGCTTACTTATGCTAAAATGCAAGGGCCACCTCCTTTACAAGTTCAGCAAACGTCCGTTTTTTACGGAAGTGATGGCTCCATTATTGGACAACGACATGTCGGTGAAAATCGGCATTGGATTTCTTTAGATGATATGAGCCCATCGGTCATTGAAGCAACGTTAGCAATTGAAGACAGGAAGTTTTATCGGCATTACGGCTTTGACTTTATTCGAATCGCATCGGCTGCTTTAACAAATTTACAGCGGGGAACCAGAGCTCAAGGTGCAAGCACAATTACGCAACAGTATGCACGAAACCTTTTTTTAACCCATGATAAAACGTGGCAAAGAAAGTGGAATGAAGCGATTTATGCGTTAAGGCTTGAAATGAATTATACGAAAGATGAAATTTTAGAAGGATACTTAAATACGATTTATTATGGCCATAGAGCATACGGTATTGAGGCTGCAGCGAATTATTATTTCCAAAAGAGCGCTAGTGACTTAAGTGTAGCTGAGGCATCCATGCTTGTTGGAATACCGAAAGGGCCGCTTTATTATTCCCCTATACGTAATATTGAGCGCGCGAAGTCTAGGCAAAACCAAGTGCTTAATGCCATGGCAAGTGAAGGTTATATTACAACACTAGAAGCAAGTGATTATCATAAAGTACCTTTAGAGTTAGAGCATGAAACTGGGTACCAATCTATTTCAGTTGCCCCATATTTCCAAGATATCGTTTATCAAATGTTAATTGATGATTATGGATTAGATCCTCAAATTATCGAAGCGGGTGGCCTTGAAATTCATACAACTCTTGATCCTACGATGCAAAAAAAAGCTGAAAAATTAATAGCTGATGAACTAGGAGAGAGCGAATTACAAACAGCGCTAGTTGCGCTTGATCCCCGAAGTGGTGATGTAAAAGCGATGATCGGTGGTAGAGATTATAGTGAAAGCCCATTTAATCGGGCGACACAAGCAAGACGAAGACCTGGTTCGACGTTTAAACCATTTTTATATTATGCAGCACTAGAAAATAATTTCACCGCTGCAACACCGTTAACGAGTGAAGAAACGACTTTTTATTATGATGACGGTAGGGGAGAGTATTCACCAAGAAACTTTAATGATCAATACGCCGATGATTTTATGACATTAGCGAAAGCCATCGCCGTATCTGACAATATTTACGCGATGAAAACCCATTTTTTCCTCGGTTTTGATTATTTAATCGACACTGCTAAAAGGTTAGGAATTACGAGTACTTTAAGTAATTATCCATCTTTAGCGCTTGGTGCAAAGCCTGTTGGCGTGCTAGAGATTACAAATAGCTATAGCGCTTTTGCCAATGGTGGAAAAAATGTTGAGCCACGATTTATCGAAAAAGTCGTCGACCGAAACGGTAATGTTTTAATTGAGACTGAACCGAGTGTAGAGCAAGTGATTGATCGTGATTTATCTTTTGTCATGACCGACTTAATGACAGGAATGTTTAATATGGATTTGAACAGTGACCACGCCTCCGTAACAGGGCGAAGTGTTATTCACCTAATCGACAGGCCGGTCGCTGGTAAAAGTGGGACGACCGAATCCGATAGCTGGATGATTGGTTATACACCACAACTTCTGACAGGAGTTTGGGTCGGTTATGACAAAGGCCAAAAATTAACCCGTGGAGAAGGACAGCACGCCAAAAGAGTGTGGGCAAAATTTACTGAGGAAGCATTAGAAGATAAACTTAAATTACCTTTTCCAAAGTCTAAAAATGTTGTAGCTGTCGCTATAAATCCTGATAACGGCCGAGTAGCAACCGATTCATGTC
>SKOL01000008.1 GCA_007120055.1 Anaerobacillus sp. | reverse complement strand
GGAAAGCATAACGAAAGAGATAGGCACTAAAAAGAAAAGAGTCGCGAGGCTTGCCAAGCGACTCTTTTCAAAACTCAAAACTCAAAACTCAAAACTCAAAACTCAAAACTCAAAACTCAAACCCCGCATCATCATAAAAGCATTGCACTAATCCATGCAGAGCTTTTTCTTGAATATGAGGTTCATCAAATTTCATCGGTTTCGAATTCACTTCGAAAAGCCATATTCGATCTTCTTGGTCAACGCCTACATCCATCGAAAACTCGCATAAATAGCCATACGTTAGTTCTAATTGATAGGCAATGACTGTGGCAAGGTCATGTACAGCCTCTATATTTAGGTGTTCCTGCACATGTTCTAATGGAAGGATGCTTCCACCTTTCGGAACGTGGGTCGTAATTGAATTTTCACCTGCACAGCGAACACCGATACCACTGACGTTCCACACATCTTTGCAGCGTTGTACGAGGACTCGTAAGTCGAAAGGGCGACTTTCAAAGTCCTTTAACCATATTTTTTTTTGAACAATAAGCGTTCGTCTTTTAAAGCGACGTCTTAACTCATCCCAAACTTCGTCTATACAACTAAACTGTTGCTTCTCGGTGTTGGATGCTAATTGAAAGCCGTCGTCTAGTACCGTGACTAGACCGACCCCTTCGCCACGGTTGCTAAGAGTAGCTTTAATAAAAACTTCCCTTTCTTGCTGCAACCATTTTTGCATTTGATTTTTACTAGTAAGCAAATCAGTTTGGGGCAAATGCTTTGCAATCTTTGGATTTCTACGTAAATGAGTATACATTTCCCACTTCTCAAAAAAATGCGGGTTATAAAAAGGAATGGCATACTTAGTAGCTAATGCTTTTACGGTTGCCAACCCTTTTCCACGTTCTGCTCTATATGATACAACGCGATTATAAATAATGTCGGGAAGTGGAAAACGCATTTCTCGCCATTCTCCTTTATGAAAAATATAACCGTCTACATGGTCATCTTTAAGTCCTTCAGGAATCATGACGAAAGAAATGCCTCCATATTGCTGTAAATACCGTTGAATTCTTTTAAAGGTAGCGCGGTTACCGTAAAAGTCACGACGATTTTCTTTACTCGTTAAAATACCAATGAATGGACCAACTTTATCTCCGAACTTTTTGACATGAAAACCGTCCTCTGGATCTCTAAAAGTTCCCTGATCATTAATAAGGGGAAGTCGATTTTTGCCTATTACAAGTCTTTCTCGACAATCGCATTGCCATGTTTTCGTTTTATCATCGTAAAAAATATTCATTGGCATTCACGAGATCAGGTTGTTTTTCCACGGAACTTTTAAATAAATAGACGGCATATTCTAGTGGCAACCTTCGTGACTGTAAATCATCAGCTTTTAATCTCGGATGTGCAAAAATCGTTCTTCCTGGTTTTGAATTTGCTTCAAACATCCAAACATGGTTGTTTTGATCAACTCCAATATCAAAGCCGATCTCACCAATAAATCCTGGCATTTTTTTATCAATTTTTTCGCTAAGTAGAAGCGCTGTACTATGCAACTTTTTAATGATGGTTGAATGAGCGCCGATATCATGAAGAAGCTCTTTCACCGTTTTTACTTCTCCACCACTTTTAACATGTGTTGTAATGCTTCCTGTTCCTGCAATTTTAGCTGCGATTGCACTAACAGACCAGACGCCATTTTCATCTTTATTCGTATGAATGCGAAAATCGATCGGGTTGTTATTCCACTTTAATAAGTTAATGCCTTGTTGAGCGATCATTTCATCAAAACCATATGGAAACTGATTACGTAACAATCGCTTTAACGAAGAATACCTTCTAAGTCTGTTTTCTTCATCCTTACGAAAGCGACAATAAACGAAAGGTTCCTCTTTTTTTTGAATCAGCTGTTGGATACCTAAGCCGAGACTTCCGTTTGCAGGCTTAATATAGACTTGTTTATGCGATTCTAGCATTTGTTGTATTTCGTTGAATGAAGGTTGAAAGAAACTTTCTGGTAAATGTTTACTTGCTTCTTCATCACCCACAAGAAGTTGATGAATTTCCCATTTATTAAAAAATCCAGGGTTGAACCATGGAATATCATATTCTGTTTGAAGGCGACTTTTTACTTCCTTTGAAACCTCGAGATTTTCTACTTTTCGATTAGGAAGGCGGTCATAAACGACATTAGGGAGTGGTACTAATGTTTGCTTCCAACCGTCTTTCGTATAAAAATATCCGTTGATAGTGCCTGCGTCCCAATCAATTTGGTGAGCACCAAATACGAAGTAAAAAGCACCAACCTTTTGTTGAACAGAGAGTAATTTTGCGAAAAATAGAGAACGTTCACCAATCGGGCGTAAATTAAATTGAGTAAAACCAGCGGTGAAAATCCCAACGAGTGGTCCGATATACAATGCCTCATCTTTGTGTATTAAATTAATCGGTCCTTCATGTGGAATAAGTAGCTGTTCCCACAAATCACTCGAAAGTAAATATTCATCTTTTTTTTCAGGGTGAGGTGCAACTTTACACTCAACGGTTTTTGCGCCGAAAGAGATCGTGTTAGGAAACTGAACCTTTTCCACAAACTGTTTAAATAAATGTATTGGTACATAAATAGTTTTCGAGCGGCTTTCTTCTTTTTTTAACGGTAATGCTTCAAGACTCATGAAAATTCAACTCCCTTTTTATCTTATATGAATTTCATAATTGAATTTTAATGCCATTAAGTATCTATATGTAGTTGCGTTAATTCGCTCGCAATTACATATAGTTTGATATGGCTCAATTTAGGTGATTATGAAATTCACTCTACTGTAAAAATAAACAATAATTAATCGGTCCGTTTGCTAAAAGGTTTTCTTTGTTAGGAAAACTAGTGAGAATTACTTTTCTTCCTGGTTTAGAATTGACTTCTAAAAGCCAAAGCCTGCCTTCTTTATCAAAGCCGAAATCTAGGCCTAACTCAAACAATGGGTAATGTTCTTCTAACATGGTTGGAATTCGTTCGATTAATTTACTTAAATTCTTTCTTAGGACAACTTGGGCCGTACTCGATAAAGAGCGAAGCCAGTCATCATAACAGTCTACTGTACCTCCACTTGCTAAATTAGAAGTGAAATCGCCTACTTTACCAGTACGGATGCCTCTGCCGATTTCTCCCCATTGACCTTGGGCATCTTTTTGTAAAAATACACGTAAATCAAATGGTTGTTGTTGTTCGTTTGTTAAAGAAAGAAACGGTTGCAGTAAATATTTGTATCGTTTCATTACTTTATATAACAGATGTTCTACTTGCTTTTCTGTCAGTCGTTTGAAAAAAATCTCTCCCTCTTTTTTAGCTAAAAGGGAAAATGATTCGTTTTCTTTTGATAATACAAAAATCCCTTTTCCTTGCGATCCACTCACAGGTTTAAATAAAATAGAATGATGTTTTTTGAACATAAAAGAAACTTGCGAGCGATTGCTTAAAAGGACAGTTTCCGGCAAAAACGAATAAATGGTTGGATCCTTACTTAATAATTTATATACTAGCCATTTGTTTGGAAGACCGTGCCCTAAAAATACGATCTCCGGTTGAGATTTTAACCAAGACAAACTAGGGAAATGTTTTTTATATGTCGTCTCATTTTCATAGAAACAACGATCATAAATAAATAAGGGTATTGAAAAAGTTTCATTTACCCATTGGTTAGTTTTATCGCAATACCTTTTTCCTTTAGCGATTTTTTTGTTCGGATTAATAGTTGTAGGTAAAAAAAGGTAAACGTTGATGCCTTTATTACAACCGGCTTTAGCGATATCGGTAAAATACATTTGTTCTTGGTGTAAATTTGTAACTAAAATACCGAGATCACCCATAAAGGTTCCTCCTTTCGTTCAATTTTCATTTCAGAGGATATCCGGATAAGTAACTTAAGTATGCGATAACTGCTCTAGTCGAAGGTCGTATCCGGCTTGTAACCTCGTCTGATTTTGATGGTTTTGAATTCACTTCGATAATCCAGAGCTTTCCATCTTTATCTAGTGCAATGTCTACCCCTAACTCACCAAAAAGTCCATCATAACTATCACTAATTAAAGTCGCAGCTTCAACCGCTAATTCCCCCATTAATTTAACGTATTGATAGGCTGTTTTTTCATCAAACAGTTGTGATAAAACCCCAATAGGTCGTTTTTGTTCGCCGCCTTTTGCAATGTTTGAAACAATTCTTTCCTTCGGGGAAATTCTAGCCACTGACGAAACGACTTTCCATCTTTGATCGGAATTTTTTATGCAAAGAATTCGAAAGTCTAGTGGACAATCATCAATAGGAATTAGGTCAATTCCTTCTTGGATAATAAACGGTTGATTATTTAGACGGTCACATAATCGTTGATAAAGTAGGTAGCTTGAACGAAAAAATGTCCGGACTTCTTGTGAAAAAGCTGAATAGTAAACGATGTACCGATTTTTATCAGCTTCAATTCGTAATATTTGCCGCCCTTGACTACCAAAGACAGGTTTTAAAAAAATACATTTATTTACGGTCAGTTTTTCAATGAAAGTCTCGTAATCATCGAAAAGTGTCGTATTAGGTAAATAGGGATGCATTTCTGGGTAACTTATTAATGTATTATGAGTTTCCCATTTATCTAAGAAACAATGATTAAAATAAGGTATATTTTCTTCTTGTAAAAATGTTGTAAGCTGTTGAAATGGTTCAGTAGTTTCAAAATGGCGTGAACCGATGCGGTTGTAGACTGCTTCCGGCATAGGTAATGAACTTGCTATCCATTTTCCGCTATCGAACACATAGCCTTCAAACTGTCCATCCCATTCGATTAACGGGTTTACAAAGAAAAAAATATGGTTCTGCTTTGCAAACTGTGCCATTTCTTCAAAAAAAGGCGTCATACTACTAAATTTTTCGTCTTCGTGGTACATTTGGTTTGTGACACAACTAATAATGGGTCCTAGTTTAAGTGTATTCTCCTCCTGTTTATATAGACAATGGATTGGAAATATCTCAAAAGGAATAGTGAGTTTTTTTGCTAAATCAGGAGTAATCTCAATCGTTGGAATTTTATAAACCGGAGTCTCAATGATACATACTTCTTCTGTTTGATTCCCAAACTGTAAAAAGAGGTTTTCTCCATCATTAAGCGCCCATTTTTTACATAAAGCACGAGCCATTTTTATATGATCACTATTTTTGAAAATGCTATTTTTATCTGTTTGAACGATCACCTTTCTTGTGAACATCATTAATCACTCATTTACTTTAGTTTTGAATAAAGTCAGTAGCTATACAGCGAAGTGCGAAATCGGCTGACATAGGCATATGTTGATATCGTATCTTATGTTCTTTTCCGAATATGTGTGAAAAGTATTAATATATGTTTTTTTATAAGTTAATGAATTTCATAATTCATTATTTCCGCCACTAAGATCAATATATAGTTGCTTCAAAACCATTCGCAAACTATATATTGCGTGATGTGGCTCATTTTTGGTAATTATGAAATTCACTCAATAGAAAGCGCTGCTTGGTAAAATGATAAGCAAAGAAAAAGAGGAGTGAACAAAGTGACAACATTGTTTCTGATCGCGATGATGGTTTTGGTTGGTGCCTTAATCGGTGGTATCACCAACTCAATTGCGATTAAAATGTTATTTAGACCATATAAAGCAATATATGTTAAAGGGTGGCGTGTTCCATTTACGCCTGGATTAATTCCGAAACGAAGAGTTGAATTAGCAGAGCAACTAGGAAAACTAGTAACGACCCATCTGTTGACTGCTGAAGGGTTAAAAAAGAAGCTAGAGAGTTCGTTATTTATGACCGAAATGACTGAGTGGTTAAAGAAAGAAGTAAAAAAAGTATTAAGAAGTGATGAAACAATCACCTCGGTCAGTGAAAAATGGTTTGGAATTACTGATGGAAAAAAGCAGCTTGAATCTAAAGTAGATGAGTGGCTTGAGATAAAGAGTGTAGAACTGTTGACAGAGCTAAGACCAAAACGAGTAAAAGAAGTTATTCCGGAAAATTTAAACAAGAAAGTAGAACAATCAATCCCACAAGTAACAGCTGTTTTTATTGAAAAAGGAAAACATTATTTCGAAACTGAAGAAGGTATTGAACGTTTAAGTAACATGGTCGATCGTTTTTTATCAGGGAGAGGAACGATAGGTAATATGGTTTCGATGTTTTTAGGAAATGAGCGACTCGTAGATAAAATCCAACCAGAAATTATAAAGATGCTCAATGATGAAGGAACCCATGAGTTTATTGAAGTTTTTATAAAAAAAGAGTGGGAAAAGCTTAAACATTTAAAAGTTGAAGACGTTGAAGAGTATGTTGATTTGCAGCAAATGGTATATTTTTTGAAGCAGGAAGTAATGGAGAATGTTCCAGTCCATTATTTAGACGAGCCATTTCATAGATGGACTCAGCAATACGAACAGCATTTACTGAACGATTTAACACCGAGGTTTGTGAAAAAGGTTGGTCAAACGATATCAGACGAATTAGTTCATCTATTAAAAAAGCTAAAATTAGAAGAAGTGGTTAAACATCAGGTAGAGCAGTTTTCTGTAAAGAGGTTGGAGGATATGGTATTATCCATTTCTAGAAAAGAGTTTAAGCTCATCACGTATTTAGGAGCAATTTTAGGAGGGCTTATCGGTCTTTTTCAAGGAATAATATTAATTTTTCTTCAATAATTTCTGTTATGGGTTTTATTTCAGCGCATAAAAATGTTATAGTCGTGAAGGAGTAATTAAAAAAGCCAATTACTATAACAAAATTAAGAGTGATAGGCAAAATCTTGGGAGGTTTTTATTCAATGTCAAATGCTTATGATAAAGCAAATGAGCTAGGTCGAGTATTAAAAGAGAGTGATGAGTTCAAACAATTAGCAGAACTTCATAATAAGGTGAACGAGGACGAGCAAGCAAAGCAAATGCTTGACAATTTCCGTGGAATCCAAATGGAGCTTCAACAAAAGCAAATGCAAGGTATGGAGCTTTCAGAAGAAGAAATTCAAAAAGCACAAAGTGTTTTTGAATTAGTTCAACAACATGAGCTTATTTCAAAGCTTATGGAAGCTGAGCAACGTATGAGCCAATTAATTGGTGACATTAACAAAATTATTGCTGAGCCACTAGAAGAACTATACGGCATGGGCCAAGAATAAAAGTAAGATTCAAAAAGAGTCAGACATTTGTCTGGCTTTTTTTAGTTGGTTAGTGGTTAGTTGGAAAGCCGAAAGTTTGAAAGTTGGAAGAAACATTGAATTTATACCTTAGAAGGTGACAATTAAATCGTCATAGTGGTTTTGTATGAAAAAAGGCGGGTGCTTTTGCGAACGAACGTCTGAGATTCGAAAGAAGGTCAAGGTGAAGTGAGGGAAAGCACCCGCCTTTTTCCATATTAGATGACGTCATTACGTTTTCTTCTAACTGCTGTTCTATTGCCGTTTAATCTATCATAGGCTTATACAAATGACTAGTATTTTAGAAGAGGGGGATCACAGTGGCGTATCGTTTATTAGCATTAGACATAGATGGAACGGTATTAAAATCGAACCATCGCTTAGCAAAGGATACGAAAGACGCAATAGAATATGCAAAAAGAAAGGGTGTTTACGTTACTTTAGCTACAGGGAGAGCATTTCCTTCTGCTCAAAAAGTAGCACAAGCATTAAACCTTAATACAGATTTAATTACTCATGATGGGGCATTTATTTCTTCTTCATTAGAAACTCCAACTTTTGAAAAGCGAATGAATAACGAAAAAGCATATCACATCGTTGAAGTGTTAGAAAAGCATAACTGTCATATTCGAGTGATGCATGAAAAATATGCGATAGGGAATAAGATTAGACAAAAAAATTATTTAATTGCGAAAATGACAATCGGTATCGGTGACCCATTATTTTATCCTGTAACATTTGTTGATTCAGTTAGTAATTATTTATTAAATGAACCAGTTATGCCACCTAAAATCCATGCACATTTCTTCAATGAGAACGATCGTAAAAAAGCAATAGAGGAACTAGATCAAGAAATACCAGGTATTCATATGACATCCTCTTCGGAAAGTGGCCTAGAAATCGTTTCTGAAGGTATTTCGAAAGCAAAGGGCCTTCACGTTTTAGGCGAAAAGTTAGGAATAGGTTTAAATGAAATGGTTGCGATCGGTGCAAGTGAAAATGATATTGAAATGATAACCGAAGTAGGGTTAGGGGTTGCTATGGGCAATGCACCGCGATCAATACGTGAGCAAGCCGATTGGGTAACACGTTCAAATGACCATGGTGGAGTGGCCTATATGGTAAGAGAAGTATTCCGAAAACAATTGAACATGCAATATAAATAATATTTAAACGTCGGGTTTGTAGTACGCAACTCGGCGTTTTTTTAATTTTTAAGTAACCATTCGCCTATTACCTGCATAGCATGAGGGGTGAAAGGGGAGATGGGTATGCATCACAAAAATATGTACGATTTATGTAAAAGTCATATGCACCGTTACGTACTAGTCCAAACAACAGATCAGCAAACTTTTGACGGAATTGTAGAAAATGTTGATCACCAAAATTTGTATTTAGCTGTACCTACCGGTGGAGAAATGGAGCGAGAAGAAGAGAGTGATGAGCGATTATTAGGTGGAGTCGGCTATGGTGCGGGCTTTGGATATCCAGGTTACGGTTTTCCAGGTTACGGTTTTCCTGGGTATGGATACCCTTATTATCCTAGACCACGTCGCCGCTTCCGTCGCTTAGTATTACCTTTAGCAGCGCTTACTGCACTTACATTATTACCTTATTATTAGAGTGAATTTCATAATTACCTAAATTGAGCCATATCAATCTATATGTAGTTGCGAGCGGTTTAACGCATCTGCATATAGTACTTAGTGGTGAAAATATTGAATTATGAGATTCACTAATTAAAAAAAGATAAGTTAGCCACTGATATGAAGATCACCGGATAATTTATTATTGGGTGATCTTTTTGTAAACTCAAAATTTAATTATACAGAACAAATGTTTTGTCTAAAATGTTATAATAACAGAGTGAATTTCATAATTACCAAAAACGAGCCACATCAGGCAATATAAAGTTTGGAAAGGTTTTGGCGCAACTATATATTGATCTCAGTGGAGAGAATAATGAATGGTGAAATTCATTAAACAGTACAAATTGATAGGTAGTCATAAAGAAACGTATAGAAAACTAGAAATTTATTACTAACTACCTTGTAAGGTGAGGGAGAAAAATGAAAAAAATTCGCTTCATCCATGGGGCTGACCTACATTTAGATAGTCCATTTCGAGGATTAAAGCATTTACCAGAGCAGCTATATAAACGAATTAGTGACAGTACATTCAAGGCGCTTGAAAAGCTTGTTTGGCATGCGATTAACCATGAGGTTGATTTTGTTATTTTAGCAGGTGATCTTTTTGACGGTGAAAATCGTAGTTTAAAAGCACAATCAAGACTAAAAAATGCGATGGAAAAATTGAATGAGAACAAAATCGCTTGCTACATAATACACGGCAATCACGATCACTTAAAAGGTAATTGGATCGAACTTTCTTGGCCTAATAATGTATTTTTCTACAAAGACAGTGTTGAGTTTTACGAGTTTACAAAAGAAGATTTGAACGTTCACATATATGGTTATAGTTATCCAGAAAAAAGTGTCAAAGAAAATATCGCTTTAAAATATGAAAAGACGGGTAACGCGAATTTTCATATCGGCATCCTTCATGGAACTGCGGAAGGTCAAGAAGAGCATGATTTATATGCCCCTTTCGCGGTGAAACAGTTAAAAGAAAAAGATTTCGATTATTGGGCATTAGGTCATATTCATAAAAGGCAAGTCTTACATAAAGACCCGT
>SKOL01000208.1 GCA_007120055.1 Anaerobacillus sp. | reverse complement strand
CTGGAGAAAATGTTAGGAATGAAATTGGTATTGAGTCGAATAGTCAAATTACACCGTTTTACGATCCGATGATCGCTAAACTAGTCGTAAGAGGGAACGATCGGCAAACAGCAATTAATGAGTTGAAAAATGCTTTGGAAAATTATCATGTAGAGGGTATTAAAACGAATATTCCAATGTTATTAAAAGTTATTGAGCATGAAGCATTTATAAGTGGCGATACAACAACGAATTTCGTTGAAAAGTATTTGCCGAAAAAAACAAAAACGAAAACTAAGTAAGTAGTGTTAAATAATTTATAAAAATAGAGGGCGTTTGCCAACAGCCTGATAAGGAGGAAATAAAATGACTGAAGTAATTGCAACAATGGCAGGTAACGTATGGAAGGTATTAGTGAAAGAAGGTGACCAAGTAGAAGAAGGTCAAGATGTTGTAATCTTAGAATCAATGAAAATGGAAATTCCAATTGCGGCGGAAGTTTCAGGAACTGTTCAAAGTATAAAAATCGAAGAAGGTGGCTTTGTTAACGAGGAAGAAGTACTTTTAATCGTTGAATAAAGGGAGTGTAGAGAATTATGAAGTTCCCGAAAAATGTAACAATTAAGGAAGTTGGTCCTCGTGATGGATTGCAAAATGAAAAAGCAGTGATTACTGCTAAAGACAAAATAGATTGGATCAATAAGTTATCGAGATCTGGTTTGTCCTATATAGAAATTACTTCGTTTGTAAATCCAAAATGGATTCCGGCTCTAGCAGACTGTTACGAGGTAGCAACGTCAATAGAAAAGCAGCCCGGTGTCACATATGCGGCACTCGTTCCTAATCAAAAAGGTTTGGAAAAGGCACTAAGTGCAAATGTCGATGAAGTTTCAGTTTTTATGTCTGCTACTGAAACACACAACAGGAAAAATATTAATAAGTCGATTGAGGAGACTTATCCTATATTAAATAATGTAGTTAGTGAAGCTATAAATGAAGGTAAAACAACTCGAGGTTATGTTTCAACCGTTTTTGGCTGTCCTTATGAGGGGGAAGTCAACGTTGACGATGTAATGAAAGTATCGGAAAAGTTATTTGAAATGGGGATCTCGGAATTGTCATTAGGCGACACGATAGGTGTCGCCACCCCAAATCAAGTTCAGGTCTTGTTAGAGCAATTTTTAAAGAGGTTTCCTGAGGATAAAATTGCGCTACATTTTCATGATACGAGAGGGATGGCGATCGCTAATATTTACGCGTCATTACAAATGGGAATGACTACATTTGATAGTTCACTTGGGGGCTTAGGGGGTTGCCCGTATGCTCCAGGTGCATCCGGGAACGTTGCCACAGACGATGTGCTTTATATGCTTCACGGAATGGGAATTGAAACTAATATAAATGAAGAGAAAATCGCAGAGGCAGCCTCCTTTATTGAAACTGCCTTAAATAGAAAGTTAACGAGCCACAGTATGTTAGTTCAAGGGAGTAAATGTTAAGTACAATTGAGGTGAGAGCGTGGAAAAACAGGCCTTATTAACTTTGAATGAAAATGGAATTGCCACAATTTTATTGAATAGACCGAACGCGGCTAATTCATTATCAGTGCAAATGTTAAATGAGTTACAAGAAATTTTTCAAGAAATAAAGTATGACCCAAATGTTCGTTGTGTTGTTATTACTGGTGCTGGTGAGAAGGCGTTTTGTGCAGGTGCTGATTTAAAAGAGAGAGCTACAATGAACCCGACAGAAGTGAAAAAAACGGTTTCTCTTATTCGAAAAACGATTAATGATGTTGAAGAGTTACCGAAGCCGGTAATTGCAGCGATCAACGGAGTTGCGCTCGGTGGCGGCACAGAGTTAGCGCTCGCTTGTGACATTAGAATTTCTGCTGAACGTGCTCTTCTTGGGTTAACAGAGACATCACTTGGGATCATTCCAGGTGCTGGGGGTACACAAAGGTTGTCTCGCTTAATCGGAAAAGGGAAAGCAAAAGAGTTAATCTTTACAGCAAGGAAAATTGCCGCTAGTGAGGCTGAAAAAATTGGACTTGTTGAATATGTCGCCAGTAATGAAAAGTTAATCGAAAAAGCTGAGGATATAGCAAGCTTAATTAGTAAAAACGGACCTATTGCAGTTACTCAAGCAAAACTAGCGATCGACAAAGGCTATGAAGCTGATTTGGTCACGGGGTTAGCGATTGAGCAAGCCGCTTATGCGATTACAATTCCAACGAAAGATCGACTCGAAGGGTTGCAAGCGTTTAAAGAAAAACGAAAACCTAACTATATAGGTGAATAACTAATCGTGAATAAATAAGACATAAGTTTTCTTAATATTAGTAATTGGGTGAATTTCGCAATTGACTAAATTGAGCCATACCAAAATATATGTAGTTGCGAACGAATTAACGCAACTACATATAGATACTTAATGGCGATAAAATTAAATTATGAAATTCATTTAAAATTAATTTTTCGGTTTATAGTAAAGGGGGCTGTTAACATGTCATTAGATGATCAATTACAAGAACGAGTTGAGCGTATAAAAAAAGGTGGAGCT
>SKOL01000544.1 GCA_007120055.1 Anaerobacillus sp. | reverse complement strand
TTATAAGGAATTAAAAAATGTAACTATTTATTATGACGAAGAAACAGATGCAATAAAAATACTCAACCTCTAGCCCGATCTAACAACGTCCCAAGTGCTGATGTCGCTTGGGTAAAAGGGTACCTGACCCCCAGTACACTAACGCTTTACACAAGCGGGGGACAGGCACCCCATTTCCTTCAGGGTTACTCTTTTTAATCTTTCTTGTTTGTAGTAAATACGTCATATTTATGAGGGTTTCCCATGACGTATAATAGTGATGCAACACTAAGAATCCCTAAAAACATAGCTGGGAATCCGCCTAAATATGAGAGCATCCTAATTCCATCGACCCCAAGCGCTGTTATGAATATTAGAGAAACCATTCCAATTGTAGCACCCCAAATTATTTTGATGTATATGGGAGCTTCTTGCTTACCATCTGTTATTCCAGTAGTTGAGATACTAGACATTGCATTAGTAGTGGAATCGGTAGCAGTTATAAACGAGATAAAAATTGCAATCAAATAGATTCCAATCAATATCTTAGATAGAGGTAGATATCCTAAAACTGCAAAACCTGCAGCAGCGGAACCTTGATCTAGCATAATACTTAGTATATCCACCTTACCTGTCATTTGTAAGTTGATAGCCGTTCCTCCTAGTACTGTCATCCAAATTGCACTGAATATACTAGGAACCACAAAATTCATGACAACAATCTCTTTCACAGTATATCCATAGGTAATCCTCGCCAAAAAAACCGCCGCTACGGGAGCCCAAGCCATCCAGTTTGACCAATAGAACGTTGTCCAATCAGAAGCCCACGTATCTGATGAAGCAATACCAGTAAATAATGCTTTGTCAAAAATATTAGTCAAGAAACCACCCAGTGCCTCTGTTCCCAAACCAAACATATAAGCTGTCGGTCCAAGCAACACTAGTACACCGAGAATAATATAGTATAAATAGACATTAAATTCTGAAAGAAATCTTATCCCTTTAAACAACCCGGTAGCTGATGAGGCAACAAATGCTACGGTTCCAATAAGGGTTATCATTACCCATAAGGTTTTACTGTTGTCGATTCCGAATAGAGCGTTCATTCCTCCACCCATATTAATCACCGAAGTCCCAAATGATGCTGAAATACCAGCTGCCACCGCAAATAGTACAACAGCGTCAATAAACACATTTATTTTGCTTTGATCTCGATTTCCTAGTATCGGTGAAATTTCAGACCCCACACTGAATGACCTTCTCATATTGTAGTATGAAAAGGCAAATACCACTGTAGGAACAGCATAGATTGCGTAGGGAATAAATGTCCAATGCAAGTACAGTGTCTCCATTGCAAATTTCGCCGCCTCAGCAGACATCGGTTCAATGCCTAATGATGTTGGCGGGTACGCCAAGTGCCAAATTGGTTCAGCAGTACCCCAAAACATGATTCCTGAGGCGATGGTTGTACAAAGGGTAATCGCAAACCACGAGCTTTTCTTTAACAACGGGCGAGCGTTTGGACCCCCTATTTTCACATTCCCTAAAGGCGAAAAATAAGCACCGATGATAACTAGTAAACAGGCAACCCCCATTAAACTAAACACCCAGCCGCTCTGTATAGTCATGAAATCTTTTGCGATTGTAGTAAACATTAAAAAAGCATTATAATTAGTAAAATTTAATATTATTACTAAAGCAAGTAATGAAAAAACTGGAAAAAATACAATAGCTCTCAATCGGTTTGATTTTTTATTTTCCATATAACAAACAACCCCTCAAATCTTTTTTATTTGAAATCAAGTCCATCGATATTCCATTTGATCTTGGTGGACAGATCACAAGTCAGTGGCGTGATGGATATAACCTTATCAAATAAAAAAGCATAAATGTCACTGCATTTTTCTGTCTTTTCAATATCAACATCTAGTTTAGATTTTAAAATATAGCTTGTCCCTAAATCTCGTTTCTCAGGTCTAATGAAAACAGAATGGCTATTTCTACTTTGAGTGGTAAATCTAACCTCTGTTTTGCATGTTGCACTGTCTGGAACGTTGATATTCAATATTCTTACTCCGTCGGGAAATCCACTCTTCAATACTTCACGGGCTATTTGTTTTGTGACATTTTTTGCAGCTTCCCAATCCATAGATTTATATTCATGGGAATGTTGTATACTTAGGTCAACTTCTCTTGAAACAGCAATGGATGGTATCCCATGGCTATCTGCTTCAAAAGCAGCGCCTAAAGTACCACTACAAGTAAGTGATAGCCCAAGGTTTTCACCGTAGTTAATTCCACTAATACACAAATCAGGTTTTCTATCTGTTAATTCTAATACACCATGTGAAACAGCTAAAGCAGGAGAACCATAAACACCAAAAGCATCAATTTTACGACCATTAACGATAATCTTAACTTTCTTTATAATACCGACGCTGCCATCTTTAGGGAGTGAACGTCCCATGCCAGTCTGTTGAAACATCGGCGCGACTATTAGTAAATCTCCCAGTTCTTGTACCGCTTCAGCCACAGCCCATAGCCCTGGTGAATAAACTCCATCGTCATTAGTAATGAGTATTAATGGTTTCAATAAAAAATCATCCCCTTAACTAAAATAAACCTAAGTGGGAGGACATCCTAGATATCCCCCTGTCACTTAGACCAACAAACTAGCCAAAAATTTCATATATTTTTTTGTTTATCGGATCCGAATATTCCTTGATTTCCATATATACTTGGTTTATGACCTGATCATAAACTTTTGTATTTTCTAAGTTTGGCTCATAGCTATCTCTAATTCTGACCATATTATCTATCGCAGTTTCATAATCTGGATAACACCCTACTCCAACGGCCGCATTAATAGCTGCACCAATACCTGCTGCATTATTTACCACATTTCTTACACTTTTAATGCCAAATGTATCTGCAAATATCTGCATGAATAACGGGCTGTTAGATCCACCTCCAGAGACAATAACCTGACTAGGCTTTATATTCAATTCATCGCACATAGCATCCACACCTATCTTCATTGTCATTGCAATAGCTTCTAACAGTGAACGATACATATGGGCCCTTTTGTGTCTGCCATCAAAACCAATAAACATAGCCTTTCTAAATGGCAAATTATTAGGTGCTAAAAATTCTCCAACAGTGATCAGTCCATCACTACCTGGTTTTACATCTTTAGCTTCCTCTTCTAGTATCTGCTCTACACTTAGCCCAAGACTTTTAGCTTTAGCTTCTAATTCTTCACCTAGAAGCTCTTTAAACCAAGATATACTCCACATTCCTCGTCGTATCCCTATACTGGTCTCATATAAGTATTCATTTGGAATAGCTGATAGATTAGACCAATACTGAACACTCGTTTCCGTATACTCTTTCCCTCTCATCATTCCACCGATATATGTTCCGAGAGATACGAGGACAGAACCATCATTGCGGATACCAGCTCCAAGACCTTCTGCCGCTTTATCATTAGCCGTGGCTATGACAGGGCATCCCTCTGGGAGCATTGTTTGCTCACTAGCTTCTCTAGTTACATGACCCAAAACATCACCGGGCATTACCAAATCGAAAAGCATATCCCTTGTAATATTATACTCTTTGTAATCCTCAGGGTTATCGCTCCACTTCCACTCTTTTTTATCAAATGGACCATAAACCCCTTCGTAATTAGCTGCAGTGTCTTTAAACTCTCCAGTCATTCTAACTGTTAAGTACCCAGTTGTGGTAGATATATAAGAAACATCTGGAATATCATTTTGATATGGTTTAGCCAATCTCTTATCCATCCAATTGATGATTGGGTAAGCAAGTGCCCCGTCTTTTTTAAGATAAGACCGACAACATCTAATGCTACCTAGACCAATTCCTAAAATATCTTCTTTATTACCGTCGAACTTTTGCATTAATCCCCTACTTGCTTTAACAAGTGAATCCCACAAATCATCATCTGGATGCTCCGCGGTGTCCGCATCGGGTACATATAACGGACGCAATTTAACACTCTCTTCACAAACAATATTTCCGTTTAAATCATATATAGCAACTTTAGTACTTTGTGTCCCTCCATCAATACCAATGACATATTTCATACTGACATTACCTCCCAATAATTTCGCAAAACAGAGCCTAAAATGTGCACACTATCTCATCAAGTAACCACCGTCGACGGTTAATATATGACCGTTGACATAATTGGAGGCCGCACTGGATAAGAACACACAAGTCCCCATCAAATCAGCTAAATATCCCCACCTATTCGCTGGTATGTGAGACAAAATTTGATTATTACGTTTTTCATCACTACGTGTTTTTTCTGTCAGTTTTGTTGCAAAGTATCCTGGTGCAATCGAATTTACTTGTATATTGAACTGTGCGAGTTCATCACACATTGATTTTGTAAGCCCTGCGATTCCGTGCTTTGTTGCTGCATAAGCTGGTGACCACTGTCCACCTAAGAATGTGTAAAGTGAACCAATGTTAATTATCTTTCCACTTTGCTGCTTAATCATATATTTACAAGATTCATGGGTCATTTCAAATGCAGCTGTCAAATTCACAGAAACCATTTTATCCCACTCTTTACGAGTAAATTTAGTAACATCTTCAATATTTATGCAAATACCCGCACAATTAACTAAAATATCAATACTCCCCCACGTATTCACGCACTCTTCCACTACTCTTTTGCATTCACCATCTTCTGTAATGTCTGCTTGAACATATTTGTATTGAACACCACATTCTTCTATCCAATTTTTTGTTTCACCATCATCGTCTAGAATACTAACTGCCATAACGTTAGCGCCACCCTTTGCAAGTGCCACGGAAAATGCCTGGCCTAAACCGCTATTGCCTCCTGTCACAAGAGCATTTTTACCCTTCAAAGAAAAGAAATCCATTTTAAAATCCATAATTTCCATTGCTATTCCTCCTAAAACTTCGAATTTGTTTTATTTCTACTAATTTTCTCAACCAGTTTTTGTATAAACTCTATGGCATCTCCTTCAACAACGATATCCGCCAGGCTGCAAATAGGGGCGTTTTTATTTGTATTAACAGAGATGATATATTCTACGTTCTTCAGTCCTTCAATGTGGTGGAGAGAGCCATGTATACCTAATGCAATATACAATCTTGGACTTACCGTCTTACCGGATTGCCCCACTTGAATGCTCCGTGAGGCAATTCCGCTATCAACGATTTTTCTACTAGCGGAGACTTGACCGTTCAAAGCCACTGCTAGATGATTCAGTTCCTTAAAATTTCGGTTGGTACCACCGCCACCAGATACAAGTACTTCACTGTCCCTGATATCCAGTGATCTTTCCTTCTCTCTTTTCTCAATAAGCTTAATCTTACTAGGCTGGATGTTTACTGGCTTAAAATCTATTATTGTAGACTCTTTTACAGAGTCAGAAACATAGGAGAATACATTTTGTCTGACGCTCATCATCAAAGGTACGAGACCTCTATTAACAATTCCCGCCATTATCTTCCCACTGAAAGCCGGTCTAACCATCTCAATGACTCCGTCCACATGTCCAATAGTTGTGACATCAGCCACTAATCCTACATTAAGACGCATAGCAAGCCTTGGAGCAAGCATTCTACCAAAATGCGTAGCAGGTATGATAACGCTGTCAAATTTAAAAGTTTGAAATACTTCCTCCATGCAGTTAGTAAGATTGGCAATATCGTAGTTTTTTAGCCGGTCATCTTCGACATTGACTATATAATCAAATTTACCTTCTGCACTAGTACAAACTTGATTAAAACTAATGCCATAAGTTTCACATTTTCCAGTTCCATAGATCTGATTTACAACTTCCAATAGATCTATGGAGTTTTGTATGTTCTCATTATCCAAATAAATTAAGCTTTTGTTCATATTAAACAAATCCTTGCTCTTTTAAAAATGTATATACAACATCAACACCACTATCATCGTTTCGGACTACAATTTTATCTTTTTGCTCAATTTTCTTCACATATGTTCTAGATACCTTAGTGAGTGACCCTTTAATACCAACCTCATCTTTTTCAAATGCTAGATCTTGATTGCTGATTATAGATATTTTTTCACTTACATCCCGCTCAAGATCTTTGTACTTGATGTATGGTAATTTATACTTACTTTCCTTTTGCAGACTTAGAATTGCCGGTAGTTCAATTTCATACTTTGATAATACGCCATCATTATCCACTTCAACTACCGCAACATTTTTCCTAAATAGATCCTCATCAACTTTCACGATTCCTGACATCTGATTAATATCTAGCAATTCACCGATCTGAGATGGAACATGTGAAGTGTCTCCATCTAGTGCGTGAGTACCAGTTAAAATACAATCAAATTCTTCTTTTTGCAAATACCTAGCAAGTATTTTGCTCGTGATGTAAGTATCGCTACCTACATACAATCTATCAGAAATCAATGTCGCTTTGTCTACATCACGTCTTAATAAGTCTTCAATATATGGAATAACACTTGTGGGAGCCATGCTGACTATTTCAATAAATGTTTCTGGATCTTTTTCCTTAATCTTTAAAACAAATGCTAACGCAGCTGCATCATCTGGATTGAGTATTAGTTTGACGTTTTCCCTGATTAACACATTCTTTTCATAATCATATAGGAAGTTTTCAACATCTGGTATAAATTTAACTAAGCATACAATTTTCATTTTACTTATTAACTACACTTTTATCGTCAGTTGCAATAGGTTTCTTTTTTGTTAATCTTCCGAAAATTAGCGCTAATATCAAACCAGCTATACCTATCACTGCACTTGAGATGAAGTAGGCATTATATCCTCCGCTATCACCAAATTGATTAAACAAGAAACTATTAAACTGCGGTAATATGATATCGGGGGCATAACCGATAAACGATACAACGCCAATGGCTGTTCCTAAAATTGTTGCTTTAATCTTAGCATCACCAAGTAGCGACCAGTAAGTTCCTCGAATTGCATAAAGGAATATAGCTAACAAAACGATTAGTGAATAGAACATGGTTTTCCCTGCAGTAACTGGTAACAAAGCTATTATAACGAGACAGATGCTTGCCCCTGCCAGAGCACTCATTATAATATTGGTCTTTCCAAATCTATCGGCAAGAAACCCTGCCAAGATGCCCCCCACCGGTCTCATCCAAAGCACAATAACCATAATGGTTCCTACACTAACTGGGTCCACACCAACATTAGTCTGTAAAAAGCCACCTAAGTAGTAATAGGTCCAGAAAACCGCATAGCCAGCGAAGACGATACTACCGTGCAAATAAATCAGTTTGTTTTTGAAAACCTTAGATAAATCAGATAGCTTGAAAATTTCCCTATCCTTCGCTCCCGTACTAGTCTCATCATTTTCTGAAGTCTTACTATCATCTTCAACAAAAAACATAATCAGGATCGATGTCAGTAATAGCACGCCAGAGTACATATAGATAACTGCTACCAAAGCCGCTTTTTTATCTAGTAAGTCCAGGCTATTCCCTAGTACGCTAGCAAATATTATAATTGCGATACTTGCTAGAACAGCCTCAACTACCCCTCGTCCACCATCAAGAATTCCAAAGAACCTTCCTTCCTCATTTTCTTTAGCTATCATCTTAACAAGCTTTAAATGAGAACTCCAGAATGTGAATACAGAAAAAATTCCCCAGATACAGAAAATTAGAACCACACTATTGTAGTTTGGCACTTGCGCGAACCAAAATCCGCCCAGTGCAGTACCAAACAATGAGATAGCCAGCAATTTTTTAGCAGAAAACTTATCACTTAGCAAGCCACTCGGGAAGTACCCTAACACAAATACAATACCTAGTATTGAATAAATGGTATTTAACTGAGGTAACGTCATGTTAAAGACTTCTAGAATAGTTTCTTGATAGCTTCCTCTTAAGTAAATGACAGGATAAATAGCACCAGCAGCTAGAACTACCAAAAGAAATTGAAAATACCTTCTTAACGTTTCTTTTTTCATATTTACACCCCCATATATTAGTACGTATTGTAAAAACTTTTTATAGAAATAGGTTGTAAAACCCTATACTAGAGGGCTTTACAAGCAAAAAGCTTGCCCCCCTGAATTTTAGGTTAAAAGTTAGGTTACCACACCGCACTATGACTTAAGCACTATTTTGTTTAGCTGAGCCCTTGATAACCTTCCATAAAACCAATGGCGTGTTTGTCAAGAGCGATGGCGTGATGTCACCATCGCTCTAAATGTAGTAACTGTGGAATATCTAAGTTTTCATAGAACTTTTGACACTCCCCATTAGTGTTTGATGGTCTCAATACTTACTTTTGATATTTCGCACCTTCTTCTTGATAATAAATAGTTCCGAAGTTCATAATGCCATTTGGATCGAAAGCTTCTTTAAGTTTCTCAAGCATATAGTACGCAGAGCCATGCTCTTGTTCAGTCCATTCATTACGGAACTTACCAATTCCATGATGGTGACACATAGAGCCATTTAGTTTTAAAGTTTCTTCAACAATAATCGTTTGAAGAGGGTGATGATAAATTCTCATTTCATCTTCTGGAGCGCAATTGATATTATAATTGTATACAAAATACATATTAGTTCCGTTTATATAGCTATGAGACGAGTGTCCTCCCAGTAGGGTCAAATCATGTGCCCGAGGAAACTCTTTTCTAATTCTATTTATTACATTGTCATAAATTTTCGGGATCGTTTCCCAGTCTGCGGAGATCTCTGTAGTGAACCCTGCATGGCTGTCATTTTCAATCATTCCTTCAAACTCATCCTCTATATCTTTTTGTGACCAGTTCAAATTATTAAACCATTCTTCTATTAGTTCACTATCGACCTGTTCAACGATACCATCTTTAAACTTTTCAACAGCCTCTTCAATTCCTTTGCATGTTGCAGATACGATATCTTTATTACCTTCCGCCATAAAAATCAAAACACATTTACCTTTATAAAAATGGTAGAAATGTTGTCCAGCATCTTCTTCTGAGTACGCACGGGCAACTGACGGACGGTACCCATTAACCATAACTTCTCTAAGTACATTAATTCCAGTTGCGACGTCCTTTACAAGGTATCCGTAGAACCTGTTGTTTTCTGGGAAGTACTTAAATAACTTAACTGTTACTTCTGTAATGTAGCATAGTGCCCCTTCATTACCTATGGCTATATGACGGATGTCTGGTCCACCGGCCCGCCTTGAGACATTCTTGATTTTGGAGATATGCCCATTTGGGAATACACATTCGAGACCAACAACCATATCTTCAATTCCACCATATAAAGTAGAAAATTGCCCAATGCTTCTTGTAGCTACTAGGCCACCAAACTTAGCAACTGGTTTAGATTGAGGAGAGTGACCTGTAGTATAACCCCTTTTTCTAAGTTCGTCCTCAAGGTCCTGCAACACAACACCAGCTTGAACTGTAGCCTGCATATTATGTTCATCAATTTTGATGACCTTGTTAAGGTTTTCTGCGTCAATTACGATAGATACTTCTTTCCAGTTTTCCAGTCCGCCTTCAGTAGCAGTTTTACCGCCTCTGGCAATCACATTAACCTTATTTTCATTACAAAATGTCAATAATTCACTTACCTCATCAGTTGAGTTAGGGTACACAATCGCTGTAGGCAAAGGAACATCTAAAACCTTTCTAGCTTTTGCATATTTTTTATATCGATCCGCTGCTGCATCATATAATTCTTCATGTTCTGTATTGATTTGTTCTTCAGTCAAAATGTTCTTAAGTCCTTCAATCAATTTCTCTGCATTCATAGTTGAAACCCTCCAAGTTTTAATAGATAGATTTTTCTGACACCACATTGCGCAAATGACCCGGGTCGCTTTGTGGTTTTGTTTACGTTTTCATCATACTAGCGAATTGGGTCTGAGTCAATA
>SKOL01000250.1 GCA_007120055.1 Anaerobacillus sp. | reverse complement strand
CTAAAATTTTATTTTTAGATGAGCCAACAAGTGGCCTTGATCCGAATACAGCGACGTTAATACGTCAATATATTTTAACGTTAAAAGAAAAAGGGACGACGGTTGTATTAACGACCCATGATATGCATGAAGCTGATGAATTAAGTGATCGTGTTGGAATCATGCATAAAGGGAAATTAGTCGCACTCGATACACCTGAGAAATTAAAACAGCAATATGGTGAAGATAACTTAATCGTAAAATATAAAGAAAGTGTGAGCGTTGAAGAAGTAACGTTACCTTTGTATTCGCAAGAAACTGCTCAGTTTTTGTATGAAAAAATGAACCAAGGTGATGTCGTGAGTGTTCATTCTCAGGAAGCATCACTGGCGACAGTTTTCGCCAAACTAACGGGGAGTGAGTTGAATTGAGAATAAATATGACGTTAAAATTAATGAGCCATGAACTGATTGATTTTTTAAAGCAACCGCCATTATTGATGCTTGTCGTCTTGCCTATAATGATGTCGGTGATGGTTATTAGCTTTATGAATGAACCAGGCTTAGAATTGATGTTACTGCCTAGTTGGATCTTATTTGCACAAGTAATGGTCGGATTGATGATTATTGCACCAGGGTTTATCGAGGAAAAAGAACAAAAGACGCTCGATGCATTACTTATTTCACCACTTTCGTTACGAGAAGTGATTAGAGCAAAAGCGTCAGTCATTTTAATATTTTCACTACTGTCACAGTTGTTTGTGTACCTTTTAAACTTGGGCTTTACTAGCGATCTATTTGGAGTATTTGTGTTTATGGTCATCGGAGGAATATTATTTATTCAAGTTGGATTAGTGGTCGGTTTATTGTTGCACTCTTCGAAGACATCGGCAGCACTTTCATCGATCATTATGGTCGTTCTTTTCATGACGGCAACGTTTTATCCACAATTACCGGAATGGCACAATGTACTACAATTTATTCCGAGCGTCGTTGTCGTTGAAAATATGAATGGTGTTTTTAATGGAGAGTTTTTAGGGTTTGAATTAGCGTTACTTATTGGATGGCTAGCGGTGTTTTATGGGATCATTCAATATTTAGTGAAAAAAGAGTTAAGCAAGTAAGACAGGGTAGATTGACCTCGGTTTAATAGCTGGGAGAGGACATGATGTCCGTAAGTAGTAGAATATTAACAAATCAAACCCCCATTGTCTCTACAATAAAGGAGAAATAATGGGGGATTCTTTTTTTATGCAGCTTGTTTCGGATGATTCCCTTGGTTAGAGTTGTTTTTATTTTTATCAAGGATGTATCCGCCGATACCACCAACAATTGCCGGTACTAACCAAGCTAAACCTATTGATGCAAACGGCAATAGCTTCACTATTTGTGTGATGAAGTTCATTTGAATGCCAAAGGCAGTTAAACCGTCATATAAACTTACTAGACCAGTTAAAAGAATAGCGCCGCGATACACCATTTGGGAACCAATAAAAAAGCGGTGTAAAAATGCAAGTGCTATAAGGACGATCGTTATAGGATAGATCATCACTAATGCTGGTACTGAATATGAAATGATTTGGTTTAAACCGAGGTTTGAAACAGCAAAACTAAACAAAATGATGGCTGTGACCATTGTTTTATAACTAACTTTTGTTGTATGTCTTGTAAAGTATTGACTACAAGCAATTGTTAATCCAACGACAGTAGAGAAACATGCTAGTAAAACAATAAGTCCTAACAACAATTTACCACCTGCACCGAACAGGATCTCAGCACCGCTAGAAAGGATTTCACTTCCGTTTTCATACGTTCCGAAATGGGCCATTTTTACCCCCATCCAACCGATAGAAATGTATACGAAAGCTAATCCAATTCCAGCAATTGCACCGGCTGTAATTGTTTTTTTCATTAATTGACGTTGGTCGGTAACTCCATTTTGCTTAAAGGCATTAATTACGATTATTCCAAAAGCAAGTGCCGCAATCGTATCCATCGTTAAATAGCCTTCAAGGAAGCCAGTGAAAAATGGAGTAGTTTCATATTTATCATTCGGCGTTAAACTAGTTTGATCGAAGTTGATAAAACTAGCAACTGCTAATGCGATAATTGTGAGTAGAAGAGCAGGTGTTAGCCACTGGCCGACACGCTCTACAATTTTTGAAGGATTTAAACTGACAAAATAAGCTAAGGTGAAAAAGATTATTGTAAAAATGAGTAGTACTGGGCCACCTTCAACAAAAGGTCTAACTCCCATTTCATAAGCAACATTCGCCCCACGAGGAATCGCGAAGAATGGACCGATGGCAAGGTATACAGATGTAATAAAAACTAGGCCAAATAGCGGGTGAACACGATTGGCTAACCCTTCAGCCCCACCTTTGACAATAGCGATTGCCGCAATGGCGATGATTGGTAAGCCGACTCCTGTAATTACAAAACCACTAATCGCCCACCAAAAAGATTCACCGGCCTCCATTCCTAAAAATGGTGGATAAATTAAATTACCTGCACCAAAAAATAAAGCAAATAACATTAGTCCAACAAGTAAAGTGTCTTTTTTTCTCAT
>SKOL01000385.1 GCA_007120055.1 Anaerobacillus sp. | reverse complement strand
GGTTGGCTTGAAGAACCACCTTCCATGCTGGATAGGAACGATTTAACTAAATAATTAAGAAGAGTTTATTGTAATAATACAAGTTCTCCTGAATATAAGAAGAACTTGTATTATTTCACTTAGAAAAAATATCGTATATTGGATAGAAGTTTTGCCTATATTTAACTAATCTTAATCCCTGCTTTTTCTTCTCCTAACCTGCTCGTTAGTTTAATAGCAATAGGTAAGACTTTGATGTTATCTCCATCTTTTGTTGGGTAGGTCAGGGATATTACTATCCCCTTCCCCCCTAAGAACCGCACGTGTGCCTTTCAGCACATACGGCTCAAGCATGCATTTATCCTTGTCTAGATTAAATTAATCCTGTTATTTTCTTTCTCTTTATGTACTTCTTAACGCTCCTAAGTTGAGCATTATTTGGGATGTCAGCCTTTGCAGGGAATACCTTGTGGTATTCCAGATGGCAAGATATGTGTACCAATTCTATGTTCTTATATTCATTACTTCCACCTTTGATTCTAGGGATCTTATGATGTACTTCTAACCCTTCAACCCTATCTGCAATTGATTTACTACACAAAGAGCATTTGTATTTTTGCTTTCTCGCTAACTTTTGTCTATATGCTACATTGTTTCTATCAAACTCTTTAATATCACATTTTTCAAAATAATCTTCGAGATTTTTATTAAAAGGACTATAATCATATTTAATTAGTACGTGTCGTTTAATTGGTACCCAAGACACCTTTTTTAGTTGATTATTGGTTATCGGGTCAGTTAGAATCCAATTGTTATTACTTTGACCAGTTTTATCTGGTTTAAAGTACCTTTTACTAATCCATTGCCAGCTCTTTTTCGGATGAAGTCTTCGCAGAAACTTGTATTGAACTTTCCAAATATATGAATCCATTTCAGAGAAGACTTTTTTGGCGACAGTTGGACTCCAATAATTCGCCGTACCTAAAGTAATAGGGTTAAGCGTGCCAATGAGTTTTTGTACGTTTTTACCGTATAATTGCTTTGCTTTTTCGCTGATTTTCCTCTTTGCATTTTTAATGCTATCCTTGGAAGGCTTGGTAAGAATTTTACTACCATTATGAGTTTTGTATTTTCTTATATTGAAACCTAAGAAATCAAATCCTTCTTCAATATGTGTTATTTTCGTCTTGTCCATTGCTAACTCAAGCCCCCTAGTTTCAAGGTACGGCTTTAGTTTAATATATAAACCATTAGCGTCTTCCTTAGATTCACACATGATAACGAAGTCATCAGCATATTTTGTTACGGCAAACTTAGCCCGATTTTCATAGGTAGTTTTTATTTTCCTCTTTACCTTTCGGTATTTTATGTTAAGTAAATCTTCTAGACCATGTAGTGCAATATTAGCTAGAAGTGGTGAAATAATACCACCTTGAGGAGTTCCATCTTCTGATTCGTGGAATACATTGTTGTCTACAAATCCTGCTTTTAACCACTTTGCTATTATATTAAAAGCTGGAAATCCTTTAATTTGTTCCAAGATATAGTTATGGTTTAAATTATCGAAACAGCCTTTGAAGTCTCCTTCAAATATCCATACCTTCTTGTTACCAACAGTGGTGTGAATCCTTTCAATTGCATCATGACAATTCCTTTTTGGTCTAAAGCCATAGGAAGTTGGTTCGAATTTAGCTTCCCACTGTGGTTCTAGGGCTAGCTTAGCGATGTTTTGATAAATTCTATCTTTCATCGTCGGTATTCCTAAAGGTCTAAGTTTCCCATTTTTCTTTTTGATATAAGTTCGATAAGCTGGCTTTGGTCTATGACACTTAATGTTCATATCCTTCATCTCATTGTAGAGTTCAATTCTCTCATACGGAGTCAAGGCTTTGTACCCATCGACACCCGCCGTTCGTTTCCCTTTATTAATTTGGGTAACTCTTCGAATAGAGAGGAGTAGTGCAGCTTCGCTTTTAATTAGCAACCTTTGCAAATCTCTAACTTTACGTATTTTTCCTAGACGTTCGGCATGGTATATTCGTTGTTGCAATTTCTCTACATACTGACTAATGTTCAACCAATTTATACTACCCCAATCAGTAATGTATGGTAATGCGGACTTCCTTATAGAAGTGTTCATCGTCTGTTACCATCCTTTTAAAATATTCATCAACGCTTTATCCCATGTTGCACACCAATTGGAATTCAGCACCCTTTCGGGTTATGTCAGAAACATTATCCACCCAGTTATTTCCGATTCCTGTTGCCTTTCGACACGGTGGCTTTTGCTTTCTCCGATTTCCTTTATCCACTAGGGAGTTGAGCTTTGCTTGCGCTTAGCTTACCTAAGTAAGGACCCCAATGGACTTAACAAGTTCAACTTCAGTCAGATACGAATGGGTTAGGTATCTCCAATACACCGATAGGTCTGCGGGTTGCATAAAAGTATTCGGGGGAGAATACTTTCCCTACCTACTAAACGTTAGTGATACTGTGTCTCACCTAACGACTGCGGTGACGATGCTTATAGAGATTCACTTATCATTAACCATACTACTCTTCCCCTTGCTTCCATCCACTTAGACACTACGCTTTTGGTTTAGCATATCCTCATGCAACCCACATTACGATTACTCCCAATGCAGTTTCGGAAGGGAATATTCCATGCAACTAGAATAGTCTCGTTAGAGACACTGACTTGGTGCGGAAGAAGTCACTTCTTGTCGCACCCCCTGTCCCACACCGTGCGTGCCACTTTCATAGTACACGGCGCTCCATCTTGTTTCCTAACTTACTTCTAATAGATTACATGCTTTTCGGTATTGGTTTACCTTTTTCATCTGTTCAGAATCTAATTTTAATTCCTTTAGATACTTTATAATCGTTTCTTCATTTGTAGCGTGTATGAGTTTATGCACATCAATTTTGATAATTCTTAGGTTTTTGAATTCATCAGTTCCACCAAGCTTTTTCGGCTTGAAATGGTGACAATGAACTTCATGTGCATAAATAAATTCATTAGTAATTTCACAATTCCCCATTTTCATTGAGTACCTTGAAATTCTGTTATCTAAGTAATCCATTGTACCGTTTGGTATGTTTGAAATAAGTAGTTTTTGAATTTCATAAGATACTTCAGGCTTTAAATATTTGTGTATTGATTCTCGCCCATCTTTGCTATAAAACGAACGTTTATTACTAAAACTTTTTGCTACCTTTGTTCGTATATCAGCCAAGGGATATAAGTAAATTCCACAAATTTTATAGGTTGTGTAGTTACTTTTATAGAATTTTTCATATGATGGAGGTGCATTTATAGGTCTTTCTCTAACTCCTATATTTTTAAAACGATTATATAAGGTCATTGATAAGTCGTAGGCTAGTCTTTGCATATCAAGATTAACATTGGTTACATATTTGAAATAGTTGTGTATACCCAAGATAAAGGAATTGTATAAAAGAACATTCTGAGCCGTTGGTGATTTTTGAATCTTTTTGATTAGCTCTTTTGCTTTTGTTTTAATTTCTAGTTTTTTCTTTTTCCGAATATTGGAGTTACATACCCATTTGTCACTTTTCTTGATTGCGTATAGGGTATATCCAAGAAATTCAGACTTTCCTTTTCTTATGTTAATTATTTTAGATTTCTCATGAGAGATATCTAGTTTAAGCCTGTCTTTTAGATATTGACGCACGGCATGATACCATTTCTTAGCTGAGTGTGGATCTCTTGCAAAGATTTTAAAATCATCTGCATATCTTACTATATACCCTTCTTTCATTTTAGAAGTGTTTCTTAATGCATTACACTTGCTATGGTTTTGGGAATACGTGCGTTTTGTTATGAAATTTTCCCATTGTCCTGCAACCCATTGGTCTAAGTCGTTCAGCACTATGTTTGATAATAAGGGTGAAAGAATTCCACCTTGCGGTGTTCCCTTCAAGGGTATTCCTTCTCCTTTTATTGGCGTTTTAAGTATTTTATATATTATTTTTAAAAGTACTTTATCTCTAATTCCAATATTCCATAGTTGTTTAAGTAATAGCGAATGATTAACATTATCGAAAAATCCTTTTATATCAATATCCACAGAGTAATGAAGTTTATTTCTATTAATTAGCGACATAGTTCTGGATATCGCATGATGTGTGCTCCTTAATGGTCTAAACCCATAGCTATGTTTGTAAAACTTAGCCTCACAAATAGGCTCAATGACTTGTTTTATCATTTGTTGAATCAACCTGTCCAGCATAGATGGGATTCCAAGAGGTCTCTTGTCACCGTTGGGTTTAGGAATATAAACCCTTCTAACTGCTTTTGGTCTATAATTTGTCAATTGATTCTTTATGTGTTTTACAAAGTCTTCTTTACGCATAGCTTTGTAGTTATCAATGATAAAGTTGTCAGTACCAGCTGTTGTCGAACCCTTATTACTCTTAATAGTTCTATATGCTAGAAGGACATTGCTTTCGGATGTGATTATGTCATATAATTTGCCAAAACTTTGACCAAGCCTGCTATCTTCATATAACTTATCGAATGTTTCCTGCATGTTATAATATTCCCAATATCGCAAATTAGCGTTCAATCGTGGACACCCCCTAGAAGTGTTAAACCCACGTTCCTACCTGACCCTTTGAACTTCATCTATTTAGATTTTAGTTTTGGATTACAAGACTTGGGGCTATCCCTCCACGTTCATTACACGCTTCAAAGGTACTGTACCCCTACTTTCACAAGGATAAAGCAATTTCAGTTCGGAAGACCCTTATATGCAACTGTCCATTAGTAGATGTTTAAATAACAGTTCCTTGCTTACCACGTTCCAATATATCTAGCTATCCATAATAATTTTAGGTGTTTGCTTTAAGCCTATGAGATTATAGAATCATTGTTTTCTATCCCGAATTTCATACAACGAATATTTTACTTTTCGGTATCTCATGATACATTTGTATCCTCTGTCTTTCGAAAGAGTACAGTTCTAGACCCGTACATTCGCGAATTCGTCAGTCACAATGGACATTCTCACCATGATTATTTTTTCAGCCACCCGACCTATCCATTACCCTATGAAAAAAAAATCTCACTTAGGTATTGTTCAGCCGACTTCACCTAGTTTCATACAATTAATGGCTACTATCATATTTTTGCATGTAGGAGTATCAGTGGAAGTGTTTCAGCTCAACTTGACGGCTTTCATTCCATTTCTCGATATATTAGTTGTAATCACTAAATGAATTAGTAATCCTTCCATTTCATGAAAATTAATCACTTATAGGGAAACGTGTCCCACTCGTTGTACTGTGTAGCAAATGACTTTGTGTTATTAGTTGATTTTGTTCAACAAAAGCTTCCGTTCGAAGAAGAAGATTTAGAGAAGTTCTCCCTTAAAAATATATTCTTAAGCTACTTTGAATCAATTATAATTTTATACTCAAAAATTTATTGCTTTTTATATAAACTCACCTTTTCAAATTAACTTTTATCCCACCTAGATACAATGTAGCCTGCCCCCTTTTCTTGATTACTTTCACTTTCCTTTTCAATACGAAAAGCTTCTTCGTTATTTTTATAATTTGTAGGGGTTATATACAAGCCAAACCGTAAAATAGAAGGTTCATTTGGAGAAAGGCTTTTAATTTCCTTGCTAGAAAAGAACTGTGCATCTGCAAATTAAGTAGTTCAGTTTTGGAGTACAAAACTGTTAAATGAACACAAAATTGAACTACTTTTTACACTAATAATTGCATACAAAATCACAGTGTAAATTGCAGATAAATCCCAAGCTAATTTACACATAATTTTGTATGTCGAGGTATGATTAAATTAGAAATAAACGTCGTATTAGAGTGATTATGTTCAATAGACCTCTTATTTAGCGAATAAGTGGGTGATATGTTCATTAAGGAAAATTAAAAAGGAGATGCTTAATTCATGCACCTCCACTAAGTCGGAATTTTTTTTGCATTTTCAAAAATATGTTTGTGATTATTTTTGAAAATATAGTTACTATGAAATACAAAATAAATAAATGGAAATAGTTTACTCCCTTATGTAAAACAAACATATCTATACTTACAAGCAGTGGTTTAAATGCAAAGGATAATATAAGTGTCAATCCAATTGTATAAAGATAAAAATTTTTATCATGATTTATCGTCCACTGATAAACAAGTATAAATAAAACGGGGACTAAAGCTGCATCTACAGAAAGGTTACCAGGAATAAATGGAATTATTTCAAATGGGTATGAAAACCAACCCAGATTGACTCCAATAACATTAACATAAAAAAACCATACATGAATATTTAACCCATAAAAACCTAAGAGTAAGATGTTTTTTCTATCAATAGCAAAATACAAAAAAACTAAAGGAATAAGAAGCATTAGAATGCTCACCTTAAATCCCCAAGTTTCTATATGAGAGTACTGTTGCCAGTATTCCAATTGTAATTGACTTATTTTTTCACTCATTAACCTTATTTTTCTCAAGGCTTCTAATTGCTCAGGTTGTGCCATAAATACACTCCTACTTTTAATTTTTATTATTTGTAAAGGAGTGTAAATTATTCATTATTGAATTACTGAACAGTTCGAAAATTATGAGACAGTATGACTGAATATGCAAGGTATAATAACTGTAAAGTATATCACCATTTTTGTCCCCTTTGCTTCATTATCTATGACAGCGAATGTGATATAGGGACCTGCTGTTTTTTTTGTGCCGAATTTTTCAGTACAACCGTGGATGTTGCCTAGTCTGATTTTATTTACCTTATTGTGGATTCCGCTAGAATATAAAGTCGTTAAGGTGTTGTTGGTAAAACCGACCGATATGAAACAGTTAAATTTTGTTTGGTTACTTGATGTTTTTGCGTTTGGATTAGTAAGTATGACTGGAACAGGTATTGCATCGATGGCCGAGAATTCAACTGTTGCAACAATAGCTGCAGTGGGCTCCGTCATCTTAATGATTGTTGGTTTAACTTTGTTTTTTGCAAAACTTGGTTATATGCTACATCTGCATGTTAAGATGCCTAAATTGCCAAGTAATCCTTTTACCAGCATATTTTCTTGTTGTTCCAATTACGTGTTTAATGGGAGTTAGTTTCTACAGACTGCTTTTGTATATGGAAGTGACCTATGGATTTAACCCTTCAGGAGCTGCGTTCTTTTTAATCAATGCTTCCTATATCCTTGCTATTGGCTGGGTATTATTTGTTATGTATTTACTATTTGATTATTTAAGAAAAGATTTTATGAAAGAGGATTACTCCCCTACTCAATGGGGAATGGTTTGAGCGCTCGTCAACTCCCAAGTTTTAGGAGTTTACGTGCAAGGCTTTTATTTTACGGGAGTAGTTCTTTCTACTATTAACCTTATTAGTATTATTTTAGCTATGATCGTTTACTTTATGATATTTGTGAAATTTCATCGAGCAAATAAAAAGGAAATCACTATTGAGATATCTACTCCAAACAGTGCTAATATTAAATAAAGGAATCTGGGTGTCAAAAGGTTTGGATACCCGTGTTTTGTTGAAATTGCTGTGGTCCCATCAGCTAAAAAATGTATCTGTAGCTGTATTTAAAATTATTGAAAATAGTAATATATATTACCTCCGCATAATATTTACCACGAAAGATCTAATCCTCTTGTTAACGTTATGCTCTGTTTAGCTTAAGTATACTCTTTCACAAAGTAATTAAAAGTTATAAATTATTTACTGCGTAGTATAACGTCAAATGCGAAAGACGATCACTTTGAAAGCAATCGTCATTCTTGGGTGGTTATTTAATTGCCAGTATGGTTGTACTGTGCAACAAATATTTTTTATTTGTCTTTTTTATTCAACTTAAACATCCTTTTAATAAGAGAGTATTAAACATTCTGAGCTAATGACATACTCATTATTTGGAGTAATAAATTAAAAATTGTATTCGGCTTTTCCTGTATTAAACCATGAAGATATAATAAACAAAAATTTCCAAACGTCTTCTTCAGGTCTAGGTGTAACATAAGTGTCTAAAGTTGGATCATTGCCCATTTTATCAAATATATTTACTAACCAAGTCGATTTATTTTTTTCAACTTCCAAATAATTAAGCCAAGATTCTAATTCTCCAAATGGAACAATAAAAATACCATATTGAGTAAGTTGTGAAAATAAACTGAGACAAGCTGTTCTTTCACCGCCACTTAAAATGGAAATTCCACCATCTCTTTTCATATCATAACCGCTATTATCAAATGCCGTCTTAACTGTTCTTCTTAGATCGTTTAAACTACTGTGTAATTCAACAGGAACTTGTGCGCCAACCAGTAAGTTGGTCCAATTTTTTCCTCCTTCTTTTATTACATCTATATCTAAAATTGTAGCTACAGAGATACCTAATTCTTTTAATGGTTTCATTATTCTAGCAGTAGTTTGCTTGTTTTGTGCATTTAAGAATAAACAGTCTTTAACACCGTGTTTGGTACTTTCAATAAGTCTCAAATTAACTTCCTGATAAAAAGAACGATCCGAATCTGCTTCTGTAATAATAACTTTTTCATGGAACAAAGAACTAATTACACCTGTAGACCTTAATAAAGGATCCTTCATTAAGGACACTAACTCATTATGATTAAGAGCTTTTGACTCCGCCAACCCATTATTGTAAGTAAGTCTAACAATATTTACTTGAGTCCCAGATTCAATACAACCCATAACAAAATCAGCACTATGTGTCGCCATCAGCAAATTGGCCTTTCTCTTCTGAGCCAGTTGAGATAACCTTAAACCAAGTTTCTTGGCTAAAGGGGGATGCAAAAAAGCCTCTGGTTCATCTATCAATATAACCTTGAATTCCGAAGCAAACATCGAAGTGATAATCCCCGTAAATGCTTTCACTCCATCACTCATCTCGGCTATATTTGTTGCTTGTTTATGAAATTCTCTAGATTTTAGTTCCAATGACTGTTCTTCACTATCATTTTCAGGTGGTCTTTCAGAAAATCTTATTTTGAATTGAGTCATACCAGTAGGATCAATAACAAAATATTTTCCAATTGCATCATAAATAATTTCTCTTATTTCTTTTCTTTGCTCATCATTTTGAAATAAGGACATTAAGTGATTCATTGCTGGTTGAGATAGATCCCCCGATGAGGTGGGTTCTGTAAGAGAGAACCTAGTTCTACCATCTAATCTCAATGTAAAAAGGGAATAGAAATTTTGAAGAAAAAATGTGATATGATTTTTTGGATCCCTCAAATAACTCTGTAAACCTGGTTTATGTATACTTTTTTCCTCATATTTCCCCCCATGAACTTTGGGCTTTTTAACACGTATATAATTATCTTGTTTTTCAGGTAGTTTTAAAGAATTTAGGTCACTATTAATTTCCTCTTCAGTATATGTAGGAACATCTATACTATTAACAACTAAATATCTTTCAGAAGGTCCAGAAGTTAAGAATGATTCTATTTCCTTCAATAATAAACTTTTACCTGAATTATTTGGCCCCACAAATATAGTAGTGTTCGAAATATCTATATTTTTTAAAGCAAACTTTTTCTGCGTTCCTTGCTTTACTATTAGATTTTTAATCACTATAACTTACTCCTTTGCAACATTTTGATAAACTATATTCTCAATTTATTTATATGTTTGATACATATAAACATCATTAAAACAATTATTTCAAATGCATATAATCTTTACAATATTTTTTATACAATATGCACCAATTTATGAAACATTTTTTTAAGTAATAATTTTAACTCTTCTACTTGTCAGCATACTCAATATCACCGGAAACTGAAGAATTTGTTGCACAGTATCGGTCTTATACGAAGAAGAGACGATCACATAATAAACGTAATCGGCTCCGTAATTTTTCACTAGTATCGTTGTAATACTGTTTCGTTGTACTGCTGCGCAGTAATGACTTTTTAT
>SKOL01000308.1 GCA_007120055.1 Anaerobacillus sp. | reverse complement strand
GCAGTCATTAACGCTTTTCTTTATTGATTTAGACCGATTTAAAAGGATTAATGATTTAATGGGGCATCACGTAGGTGATTGTCTATTAATCGAAGCCGCTGATAGAATAAAAAAAGCTGTTCCAAAAAATAGTTTAATTGCTAGGCAAGGCGGTGATGAATTTATTATTTTAGTTGAAAGCATCACTGATCAACAGGCAGCTGCCATTGCACAAAAAGTAATTGATCAATTTTCAACTCCTTTTACGATTAACGATCAAGAGTTTTTCACTTCACCAAGTATAGGGATTAGCTTTTATCCGAAAGATGGAGAAACTCTAGAAAGTATCATTAAACATGCAGATACAGCGATGTACCTTGCTAAGGAACGAGGTAAAAATAATTTTCAATTTTACACAATAGAGCCGAGCCAAGTATTAGATCGTCAACATAAATTAGAAAACGGCTTAAGAAGAGCGATAGAAAAAAGTGAATTTATTCTATATTATCAACCGCAAATTGACCTTCAAATCGGAGGATTAAGAGGTTTTGAGGCGTTAATTCGCTGGGAAAATCCTGAGTTGGGTGTAATTCCTCCTAATGAGTTCATCCCTTTAGCTGAAGAAACATCGCTCATTAATGAAATTGGAAATTGGGTAATAAAAGAAGCGTGTACTCAAAATAAAATGTGGCAAGAAGCAGGGCTTGATCCTATGCCAATTGCCGTAAACGTCTCACCTAGCCAGTTTAGAAATCAAAAGTTTGTTGGGAATATAATCGATGTCTTAGAAAAAACGAAACTAGATCCACAATACCTCGAAATTGAAATAACTGAAAGTACAATGCTCGATTACAATGAAACGATTGATAAATTGCACAAGATTCGAGAAATAGGCGTAAAAGTATCGATTGATGACTTTGGAACAGGTTACGCATCATTAAGTAATTTAGATGATTTACCAATAAATACATTAAAAATTGATCGTTCATTCATTAACCATCTGTTATCGAATTCAAATAAGGCAGCGATCGTAAAAACGATTATTGATTTAGGTCATCATTTAAATTTCGAAGTCGTTGCTGAGGGCATTGAACATCCAGAACAAGTCGATTTCCTAAAAAAGTATAATTGTCACATTGGACAAGGGTATTTATTTAATCGTCCTTTGACGGTGTTAGATGTTGAAGTTTTTTATAAAGAATTGTTTAGAAACGTAAAAACAAGTATTTTCTAAGGAGAGGTGGCAATCGTGCCATCTCTTATTTTCTTTTAGAGAATTCTAATGTTTGTTGTGATACTATATATATAGAAAATTTTGGTTGTTAAAGGATGGTTTTATGGACGTTTTGCTTTTAATTTTGCAAAATATTATTGTTCCCGTTTTTGTCCTAATTTTTGCTGGCATATTACTTCACCGCAAGTTTAAGCTAGATTTAAATTCATTATCAAAAATTACGTTTTACTATTTAATTCCGGCTGTGATTTTCGTTAAGATTTATCAAAGTGATATATCCATAGATTTAGTATCTGGCATTGTTTATTTTTTACTATTACAAGCTGTGTTATTACTCATTGTAACGAGTTTAATAGCGAGAATTTTTCGTTTTGAAAAAAAGCTTGTTGGTAGCTTTAAAAATAGTGTTCTTCTTAATAATCAAGGAAACTATGGATTGCCCGTTAATGCCCTCGTCTTTCGAAATGACCCATTTGCAATGTCGATTCAAATTATTATTATGACGTTTCAAAACTTACTGACGTTTACATACGGAATTTTTAATGTACAAAAAGGTGAAAAAAATAAAGGGATCATAAAGCAAATCACTGGCTTTTTAAAAACACCTGTCCTTCATGCCTTAATGCTCGCGCTCATTATCAAATCTTTGAATATCACGATCCCTGATATGATTTGGATCCCCCTAGAACAAGCATCTGATGGCTTTTTAGCAATAGCACTACTTACACTTGGTGCTCAAGTTGCTTATTTAAAAATTAACTCGTACTTCCTGCCAATAATCATAAGTTCGTTCACGCGTTTAGTTATTTCTCCGGTCATTGCTTTTGTCATTATTTTGTTACTAGGTATTGAAGGTGTGACTGCGCAAACGCTATTTATTGCAAGTTCTTTTCCGACCTCAAGAAATAGTGCAGCGATTGCACTTGAATATAATTATCACCCTGAATTTGCTGCACAAATTGTATTAGTGACGACGGTATTAAGTATTTTTACGGTGACAGGAACGGTGTATTTAGCGAATGTTCTATTTTAAAGATCTAAATAAACGAAACTTTCTCGAAACGGTAACGTCTAATAAAAAAAGGGGGTTACATTGTGCAAAAAAAATATATTGCGCTAATTAGTTTATTTAGTCTTTTATTATTTTTTACAGGCTGTGGACAAAGTGCAACAGAAAATAAACTTCAGTTTTCAACAGATGATGTCGATCAAAACGTTGTTAATCATTCTAATCAATTCGGTTTTCAATTATTGAAACAATTAAAAGAAGAAGACGCTGGTGAAAATATTTTCATTTCACCATTAAGCATTTCAATTGCCTTAGCAATGACGGTAAACGGT
>SKOL01000755.1 GCA_007120055.1 Anaerobacillus sp. | reverse complement strand
TAAGATCCTCAATATAGTCTTCTTCTACGTAACTAGGAACAACCCATCCAAGTGGAACTTCTTCATAACTTGTCGCTACTTTTTGTAAATCATCTTCATATTTCGCCCATAAGTTAGCTTCGGTATGTGGTAACCATGCGTCCATAAAAAAGTCAATTTCTTGTTCGACAATTCCTGTAAAAATAACTGGCTGATCGACAGTTACGAAATCCACTTCATAACCTGCTTCTTCTAAAATGATTTTAGCAATTTCTGTAGGTGCTTCTGTACTCGTCCACGTTGTTAGTCCAAATGTAATTGTCTTATCTTCTTCAACATTTGTTTCCACTTCTGATCCTACTTGTGTAGTATTAGCATCTTCTTGCACATCTTGTTCTTCAGCTCCACAAGCAGCAACTAATGCTACTAGTAAACTAACTAATAAAAATAACAAAGTTTTCTTCATTTCATTTCACCTATCCTTTTGTGTTAGTTATCTATTTATCTAGTTTTTTAAAAACTTCTCTCATATTTTCCGGGGTAAACTGTAACGAATCTGGACACGGTGAACTCCAAACATGATGTTCTTTGTTATCCAATTTTTTGATTAATTCGCTACTGTTATAAATATTTAAGTCATACACCCAGTTGGCCATAATTAAGATAGAAGCCATATGTGCTCCTTCATTTGTCGCGCCACAAATATCTTTAACTAAATTGAGTTGGTAATTGCGAAAATATCCGTCAAACACTGTAGTCATTAAACAGCCATCCGTTACAAAACCACCGATAATGACATGTTTAACTCCTAAGCCTTGCAACATCGTATGTAAGCTCGTTTCATAAAAGCTGCTCCAACGATATTTATCGAGCACAATATCTTCTTTATGAGGGGCAATTTCCTCGATAATATCGATATTTTCCGTATTAGTAGAATAGTAGATTGGCGTGTCATCTTCTTTAAGCGGCTCACCGTTTGATAGCCCAACTTGATCGGCACGATTGAGATGCCTTGTATAAATAATTGGAATGTTTAAGCTACGACATTTTTCGATAAGGTCTTTTGCATTTTTTACCGCTTCATTTACTCCTTCAATACCGAAAGAGCTTTCTTTCTGAACATCTATTAAAACTAACGCTGTTTTGTTTAAATCCATGTTGCACCACCTATTTTTCTTTTTTCTGTTTTGGGTAATATTTAAAGATTTCTCCATTTTCTAAGTCGTTTGCTAGGCGCATCGTCCAATCAAAATAAGAAATGGAGTTGTTGAGATTTTCTAAATCTTGTTTAGCAGCAATACGAGCATTTTCGTCTGTAGAGTTTGTCGAAATGTCTTCTAACACCGGTTTTGCTTGCTCATTAGCTTTCATGATTAAACTTCTTTCTTGACGAAGTTTTTTCACGAAAAAATTAATGAAGTTTTTCAAGAAATCTTTTTCAGCAATATAATGATCTTTACGGTCACCTTTTTTCCAAACTTTAATGACCATTTCTGTTTCTAATAATTCCCTCATACTATTACTTACGCTAGCTTTACTCATCGCTACTTGATCTTTAATATCATCTAATGACATCGGCTCTTCGGCAAAGTATAGAACACCGTATATTCTCCCAACCGAAGGAGTAACACCATAAATAACCATCGTTTGTGCAATTGCGCTGATCATTACATCACGCGCTTCTTCCACTTTTGCTATATCTTCTTGCATTTCTTCACCACCTTTCAATACAAAACCACCATGACGTTTTACTGTCACCATCTTGTAGGTAAATTTTATCGATAAAAACAATCTGTTCAATTTATCCACTTTGTTTAATTCGTACAATAAAAATTAAACGTTTTGTTAGTTTTAAATTATATATATAAATTTTAAGGAAGTCAAATTTTATTTTTTACTTGGACGAGGCGTTCAACTTCATTTAATATTATCGACCAATTGACTGTAATCCGGCTTAATTTCTATTATTCCTGAGTTGATATATATACAGCTATTTACACGAGGCCATGAAGCTATTAAACACCATATTTAAATATTTGCGTTAAAGATACATTGTGGTATTATAAGCATTCGTGTTTTTTAGCGAAAAAATTAGTTTCTCAGATGAGAATTGTAGGAGGATTTTTGTGTTTCAAAATAGTAAACTTGATTGGCCTGTCTTATTAATTAGTGGTGGGCTTTTAGTCTTATTTGTATTAACTTCATTAATTAATGCAGATTTTGTAAGTCATTTAGTTAATACATCATTTGGTTTTTCTGTTCAATACTTCGGAGCTTTTTGGCAAGTATTAATGCTTGTAACGTTTATAGTAGCGATTGGATTAGCGATCTCCAAATACGGAAAAATTCAATTAGGAAATAGAAAATCTCCAGAAATGAGTACATTTAAATGGATTTCGATCATCATGTGTACGTTGCTAGCCGGTGGCGGAGTTTTCTGGGCTGCGGCAGAGCCAATGTACCACTTCTTGTCGGTTCCGCCTATGTTTGATGGTGTAGATGCTGGAACAACTAGCGCAATCGTACCCGCCATGTCTCAATCTTTCATGGATTGGGGGTTTCTTGCTTGGGCAATTTTAGG
>SKOL01000342.1 GCA_007120055.1 Anaerobacillus sp. | reverse complement strand
TTAATAGCATCGTTGTAAACCCGTAAACGGCGTTTGTATAAACCCCTTTATCGTTATTTAATAACGGCAATGCGAAAAAAGCTCGATAAGCAATACTGTTGCCGTCAATCATTACTAATTTTTTTTTCAAAATGCGACACCTCAATCAGTTCATTTTATTGTTTTTATTTTATCATGTTTCATTATCATTAGAAAATCTCGGCTCGACGAAGCACCTATACCATCTAATATGGAAAAGTCGGGCGGGGCACAGCCTAACCAACTTTCTACTAACCAACTAACAAACCTATCGTAAAAAACATTAAAATAAGTCGCAAGAAAATTGCTTCTTGCGACTCATAAAAATCATTTATTAATCTGTATATCCCATTAAAATACGAGCATATGGCGCATCGGCAGGGAGAACGATAACTGTTTGATCATCAATTGTTTTTTCATAGCTTTGTAGAGTTCTGTATAAGTTATAAAACTCTACATCTTTACCAAATGATTCATTGTAAAGTTGCGCTGCTCCTGCTTCACCTTCACCGATGATTTCATTTGCATCAGCATTGGCCCTAGCAACGATTTCTTGAAATTCACGGTCGGTGTTAGCACGGATACGATTTGCTTCTGCATCCCCTTGAGAAAGGTAATCAGCAGCTATAGAGTTACGCTCTGAAATCATCCGACGATAAACGGCTTGTTCGTTTTCTTCAGGTAAATCCGTTCGCTTCATTCTTACGTCAGTGACTGAAATTCCGTAATTATCGCGTGCTAACAATTCGTTCACTCGATTTAACACACGGTCATTAAAACTACCACGAGAAGATTTTTCATCATTAATAATTTCATCGTAATCTAGCTGACCCAATTCGGCACGAATTACAGAATAAATAAAATTCATCATAATCGCTTCAGCACGATCGATTGTTTGCGCATTAGAAATCATTTGCTGTGGATTATCAATCTTCCATACAGCGTAGTTATCAACGAGAATTCTCTTTTTATCACGTGTATTTATTTCCGTTGGGTCGACATCTAAAATCATCTGCTTTTTCGTTAACGTAGTCACACTTTGGATAAACGGAATTTTGTAATTTAAACCCGGCTCGTCTATTACTCTAACAACTTCACCAAATTGCCTTACAACTTTGTATTCACCTTGTTGGACAATAAATAGATTATTTATCGTAAAAACAATTAAGCCGATCAGAATGACAATAACGATTCCTAGCTTCGAGTATTGTTTCCATTCATCAGATGGCTTACGGTCACTGAAGTCGATAATTTTTTCATCACTCATTAATTTTCGCCCCCTTGTCTAGGTAACGTAGAAGTAGACGTAGTTGTGTTGCTACCACTTGTTGATCCTTCTAACGAACGAATCGGTAAATATTTCACAGTATCACTACCACTGTCCATAATATAAATTTCTGTATTTGGTAGTACTCGCTCTAAAGTCTCAATCACTAAACGACTTCTCGTTACATCTGGATTAATTAAATATTCATTGTAAAGGGCATTAAACCTCGCTACATCCCCACGAGCTCGCTCTAAACGCTCAGCTCTTGTTCCTTCAGCACGAGAAATAATCGCATCTTGCTCCCCTTGTGCCTCGTTAATTTTTTGGTTTCGATATTTGTTCGCTTCATTAATTTTTGTTAACCGTTCCTCACGAGCATCCGTTACTTGCATAAATGCATGACGAACGTCTTCATTTGGTAATTCAACATCTTGGAGTTTTACGTCCATAACAGAAATTCCAATTTCATAAGTTTCAATCAATGCCACTAAATAATCCCATACTTGTGCTTCAATTTCTGGACGTTGATCCGTTAGGGCATCATCAATTCTTGAACTTCCAATGACCCCACGAAGTGCTGCTGATGTGGCACTAAATAAAATTTGCTCTGGATCATTAGAATTGAATAAAAACGTTTCAGGGTTTGTAATTCTCCATTGGACAACTAAGTCCGCAAGTAAAATATTTTCATCTCCTGTAATCATTTTCGCTTCATCGCGATATTCAACAACTTCTCCGTCTCTTTCATCGTAGCCAACAGTCGTTGTAAACGTACCACGTGGTAAAATTTCCACGCGTTGAACTGGCCAAGGTAACTTAAATTTTAATCCTGGCTCTGTCACATGTTCATCGACTTTACCGAACGTAATAAGTGCTGCTTGCTCACTCTCGTCAACAATGTACCAACCTGTCGTTAAAAATAGCGCTAATATTGAAATGACAATTAGCGAGAAGAAGCCGACGATAATTTGCTTTATTGTGACCATCATTGTTTCCCCACTTTCCTTTTGTAATTTTCTATCATGTTAACAATTATACTACGTTTGAACTAAAATAAAAGTTTCATAACTTTCCAGATTTATTTTTTCATACAAAACCTCCATGACGATTACCGTCACCACTTTGAATGAAAATGTCGGACGCTTTTCTCTCGCTTCGCTGTAAACTTCTATCGAATTTTAGAGGCTCACTCAAGAAAAGCGTCCGAGCATTCTATTTTCATACAAAACTTTTATGAAGGCAACCGTCACAATTGAGCCTTTTTGTTGAATCGAATTGCAAAAAGCGTACCTTTTCCTACTTCACTATCAACAATAATTTCTCCATGATGTGCTTCTACTATATGTTTTACAATTGCTAAACCTAGTCCCGTTCCACCTGAATTTCTACTTCTTGCACGGTCAACTCGGTAAAAACGTTCAAATACACGTGAAACTTCTTGTTTACTAATTCCAATACCAGTATCTTTCACTCCGAAAATGACTTTTTCATCTGTTTCAGTTACATTAATATTGATTCGGCCACCTTGAGGGGTGTACATAATCGCATTATTGATAAGGTTAATCATTACTTGTTTTATCCTTAGTGGATCACCTTCAATCGTGCTAGACCCTTCGGTTACTTTTGTTAATGAAATACCTTTTTGCTCAGCTTTACCTTTGAGCATAACAACGACATCATCTGCTAACATGCTCAAGTCGACTCGTTGCCAGTTTAGTTGGAATTCACTTTGCTCGATTTTTGAAAGATCTAATAAATCTTGAATTAAGTTTTGGAGTCGTTCAGACTCATCCCAAATGATGTTTAAAAATTGCTTTCTTAAAGCTTCATCCTCGGCAGCACCATCCAACAATGTTTCTGTAAAACCTTTGACTGAAGTGATCGGTGTTTTTAGTTCATGGGAAACGTTTGCTACAAAATCTTTACGCATTTGTTCCAACTTTTTCAGTTCTGTAATATCGTGAAAAACGAGAACAATTCCTTTTAAGCTCTCTTTTCCACCACTACTAATGATTGGTGCGCCATAAACATCAAAATGTCGCATTTCTAGCTGAATAGGTAATATAATGTGCTTCTTTTGTCCTTTTTCACTTAAAAATATTTCTTGAACAATTTTTATAATTTGTTTATGAGGAATCACTTTATGATAAACCTTCGTTAACCAGTGATCGATATCTTCATGAAATATCTTTTTACACGACTTATTAATAAGGCTAACTTCGCCTTTGTTATTAATTAAAATCAAGCCACTTCCCATATTTTCAATTAAAGTCTCTAATCGCTCTTGCTGTGCTTCATACGTTCGTGTAATTTCTTCTAAATTTTGTGCAAGTATGTTAAGAGATCTACTTAATTGTCCTGTTTCATCATTTTTGACTTCAGATGCCCTTGCTTTAAAGTTACCTTTGGCGAGTTGGTTAGCAACTGCTGTAACCTTTTCAATAGGTCTTGTCATTTCATTTGTAATACGAAAGCTTAAAACGATAATCAAAAGAAAAGCAACTGTAATACTAACTAATAGTACAACCCAAATTTTCTTATTTACCTCATTTAACATGTGTATTGTTATTCCTAAACGAACATAACCAATGATTTGACGGTCCTCGATTAAAGGAACAGCATAATAAAGAAGTTCAGCGCCTAAAGTTTCACTATAACGTATCGCCTGTCCTTCCCCTTCTTCCCTTACTTGGATTAACTCTGGTCTATGCAGGTGATTTTCCATTTCATTAAGCGTAGCATCTGTTTCTGCGATTACTTCACCTGTATGTAAAATAACAGTAACTCTTGTTGCTAACTGCTCACCAACATCGTTAACAATTTTCGAAAGATCTTCATCGTGTAGTCCTGCTTCAAGAACACTTATCGCGACAATACGAGCCTCTTTAGATAGACGTTCACTTACATGATCAAAATAAAAGTCTTTAAAAATTTGTCCTAGTGATATGCCTAACCCTGCTAACACAAAAAAAACTGCGATTAATAAAGAAATCGTAAGCTTGTTTCGATATTTATACATTTAGTTGTGGCTCCTCGAGCTTATAGCCAAGCCCTCGAATCGTCTTTATGTAAATTGGTTTTTTCGTATTCGGTTCTATTTTCTCTCTTAAGTGACTAATATGAACATCAACGATCCGTGTATCACCTACAAACTCATAGTTCCAAACTGCATTAAGCAACTGATCTCTCGATAACACTCTTCCTTTGTGACTAGCTAAATATAGTAATAATTCAAATTCCTTAGGGGTTAGCTCTAATTTACTCCCTTTACAATATACTTCATAATTTTCAGGATAGACCTCAACTTCGCCAAACTTTATAATCGAGTCACTTTTTTCTATGTTATCCGCAGCAGCTTCAGCTGATTTGTTCACTCGACGAAGAATTGCTCGTATTCGAGCAACAACTTCTCTAGGGCTAAACGGTTTGGTCATGTAATCGTCCGCACCAAGTTCTAACCCTAATATTTTATCAAATTCATCGTCTTTAGCTGTTAACATAAGGATTGGTGTACTGTTCTTACTTTGTCTTAATTGTTTACAAACTTCTAACCCATCCATTTCCGGTAGCATTAAATCCAAAATAATGAGATCAAAGCATTGTTTTTTCGCCAATTCAAACGCTGTTTTTCCATCCATCGCTGTAATGATCTCATATCCTGATTTTTCTAAATTGAATTGTAACAAAGTAACAATTGATTCTTCGTCGTCTACAACTAATAGTCTTTGTCCCATCTTATATCCTCCTTAAAAACAGGCCTCTATAAATGTATATTATATACTAATCTTCAGTTTATATCTTATTAAATGGAAAAGGCTGGTGCTTTCCCTCACTTCACCTTGACCTTCATACGAATCTCAGACGTTCGTTCGCAAAAGCACCAGCCTTTTTTCATACAAAACCCTCATGGCGGCATCTAACATGAAAAGTCGGGGCGGATGTCCTAACCAACAAACCAACTTTCATACAAAAAAAGCTGACATGTTAGCACCGTTTGCCTCTAGCTAGATTGAGCACAATGTTATACACATGCTTCTAATTATAGCATTGATTAAGAGGGAAAGAGATACTATTAAGTCAGCCTCATTTTATGATATCAACTTTTTTAATGATTAAAAATTTTCGAATGTACCTGTTTTATATGCAATTGGCTTAAGCTCATGTGGTGGACAAATTCCGATTGTCCCTTCAACAACAACGTTATCAAATTCATCGGTTCCTTCAACCTTTAATTCTATATAATGTTTAGCTTCGTCAACAATTAACGTTTCCAAAAGTAATTTAATCGATCCGTAATGATATAGTGGCTTAGGGAAATGTAAATTTTGATTAACAATTGAACTTCCGGGCCCTGGTAAGTACTTTGAAATTGCTCCAGTTATAAAACCTGTAATCATAATATGAGGGACAATTGGCTTTTTAAACGGAGTTTGCGATGCATAATCATGTTGTATAAAAAGTGGATTAGCATCATCAGTGAGCCCTAAATATAATAAAATATCCTTATCTTCAACCTTCTTAGTTAACTCTAATTTTTCTCCTACTTTAATAGCATTAATATTTCTACCTAAACGTCGCTTTTTGTTTAGCATTTTAACCCCTCTTTCCTCATCTTGTGATGTATTAGTTTAGAAGTATGAGTTACTGAATTGCTGCTTTTAAATATAGAAAGCCTTTTACATATTAAACACTTTATACAACTTTATTAACTCATAACCCCAAACATTTAAAGCGCTTACATTTTAGACTAAAAACATTGTAGAACGCATTTTCAAGCTAAACTTTTATTAATTATAAATGTAAAACCCACTACTTATATTATAAGTAGAAATCCGGTTATTATGAAAACCGGATTTCTACTTTTTTATAAGTGCTTTTTATTAAATCTAGTGACGACGTTATACTTTAATTATTGTAAAACTGTCATAACATTTTTTACGGAATCAACAGACTTTTGTAGAGATGCTTTCTCGTCATCTGTTAAGTCTAACTCAATCACTTTTTCAATTCCATCTCCACCGATGATGGTTGGAACACCTAAATATAAGTTCTCAAAGCCGTATTCCCCTTCTAAATAAGCGATTGTCGGGATAATACGCTTTTTATCTTTTAAGATTGCTTCTACCATCTGAACAATAGATGCTGCCGGAGCATAATACGCACTTCCGTTACCTAATAGATTTACGATTTCTCCGCCACCTTTACGAGTACGCTCAACAATTTGCTCTAAACGCTCAGCAGGAATAAGTTTCTCTAATGGAATTCCACCCGCATATGAGTAACGTACAAGAGGAACCATATCATCACCATGTCCACCTAATACGAATCCTGTTACATCTTCCACAGATACATTTAACTCTTGAGATACAAATGTACGGAAGCGTGCTGTATCTAAAACTCCTGATTGACCGATAACACGGTTTTTAGGGAAACCAGATTCTTTAAACACTGTATAAGTCATCGCATCTACAGGGTTTGTAAGTACAACAATGTAACAGTCTGGAGAATGTTTTACAATTTCTTTTGTAACAGCCTTCATAATTCCAGCGTTCGTATTAACTAAGTCATCACGACTCATACCAGGCTTTCTAGCGATACCTGCCGTAATAACAACGATATCAGAACCAGCTGTATCTTCATAATTTGAAGTACCTACTATGTTAGAGTCGAACCCTTGTACTGGACTAGCTTCTAACATATCTAAAGCTTTCCCTTTTGTCGGATTTTCCATTTGTGGAATATCTACTAATACAACATCACCTAATTCTTTTTGAGCTACCATAAGCGCAGTCGTTGCTCCAGTAAACCCTCCACCAATAACCGAAACCTTTCTTCGTTTAATTGCCATTTTACTCGCTCCCTATCGTAAATTTTAGTTTCATAAATGAATGTATATTTACGTTTTATAAACCAGTTACTTTTAAGTATAAAAGATAAGGATGACTCAATAAGGGAAAGACTCGCCACATCTAATAATGACAGAGTCTATACCCTATTTGAATCAGCCTATATTATTTTTGATTTCAATTAAGTTTTTAGTCCATGTTTTTAATTAATGCATCACCAAACCCTGAACATTTAACTTCTGTCGCCCCATCCATTAAACGTGCAAAGTCATAAGTTACAACTTTACTTCCGATTGTTTTGTCCATAGAACTCATAATTAAGTCAGCTGCTTCATTCCAACCTAAATGACGAAGCATTAACTCACCTGAAAGTAATACAGATGAAGGGTTAACTTTGTCTAGTCCAGCGTATTTCGGAGCTGTACCATGTGTAGCTTCGAAAATTGCATGTCCCGTCTCATAGTTGATGTTTGCTCCAGGAGCAATTCCAATTCCACCAACTTGTGCAGCTAACGCATCTGATGCATAGTCACCATTTAAGTTCATTGTTGCAACTACATCAAAGTCTTTTGGACGTGTAAGAATTTGTTGTAAGAAGATATCAGCAATAACATCTTTAACAATAATCTTACCAGCTGCTTCTGCATCTGCTTGCGCTTTGTTAGCAGCATCTTTTCCATCTTTTTCAACAATCTCATCATACTGAGCCCAAGTAAATACTTTATCACCAAATTCTTTTTCTGCTAATTCATAGCCCCAGTTTTTGAACGCTCCTTCAGTAAATTTCATAATATTACCTTTATGAACAAGCGTTACACTTTTACGACCTTCTTTAATTGCATACTCAATGGCAGCACGAACTAAACGAGAAGTTCCTTCTTGTGATACAGGCTTAATACCAATACCAGAAGTTTCTGGGAAACGAATTTTTGTAGCACCCATTTCATCACGTAAGAACGCAATCAACTTTTTAACTTCAGGAGTTCCTTCTTCATACTCAATACCTGCATAAATATCTTCAGAGTTTTCACGGAAAATTACCGTGTCAGTATCTTCAGGTCTTTTAACCGGTGAAGGTACACCAGTGAAGTAGCGAACTGGACGTAAGCAAGTATATAAATCTAGCTCTTGACGTAATGCTACGTTAAGAGAACGGAACCCACCACCGATTGGAGTAGTTAATGGACCTTTAATTGCAATAATATACTCACGGACTGCTTCTAATGTTTCTTCTGGAAGCCATTGTCCTGTTTGATCAAACGCCTTTTCACCTGCTAATATTTCTTTCCACTCAATTTTCTTTTCACCATTATATGCTTTTTCTACTGCAGCATCAATTACACGAGAAGCAGCAGCCCAAATGTCTGGTCCAATACCATCACCCTCGATAAAAGGAATCACCGGATTGTTAGGTACGTTTAAAACTCCACCTTGAACAGTAATTTTTTCACCATTTGCCATTACTATTACCTCCTAAAAAATTCTTTTTTTTCTTGTTTTAATTTATATATGTAATGGGAGAAGTGAAAAACAAGCATGATCTTTGGCAGCTTAATATTTTTATCTACAAGCTCCCCCTCCAACATTTATATGCTTTTCACTCCATATAATCTTTTAGTAGATTAATCTCCCCAACACATGTGATTAACGCTGGTCCATTGGTACATAAACTTGTTTATCAGGTCCGATATATTCCGCACGCGGCCTAATTAATCGGTTGTTACTAAATTGCTCTAAAATATGTGCAATCCATCCTGACATTCTACTAATTGCAAAAATTGGTGTAAACAAGTCATGCTTAATTCCTAAACTATGATAAACACTAGCAGAATAGAAATCTACGTTAGGTAGTAAACCTTTTTCACGAGTTACAATATCATCAATTTTTATAGACATTTCATACCATTTTGTTTCACCAGTAATAGATGTCAATTGTTTCGACATTTCTCTTAAGTGCTTAGCACGAGGATCTCCGTCTTTATATACACGGTGGCCGAAGCCCATGATTTTCACTTTATTATTTAATGCATTTGTAATATAAGGCTCAACATTATCAACTTCGCCAATTTCCATTAACATCGCCATAACTCTTTCGTTAGCTCCACCGTGTAAAGGACCTTTTAAGGCGCCAATTGCAGCAGTAACACCAGAATACATATCAGATAAAGTTGCGACACAAACACGAGCTGTAAATGTCGACGCATTTAATTCATGGTCAGCGTGTAAAACTAACGCTTTATTAAAAGCATTTACTGAAATATCATCTGGCTCTTCCCCATTAAGCATGTAAAGGAAATTTGCAGCAAAACCTAAATCTTTACGAGGTGCAACTGGTTCTTTTCCTTCGCGAATTCGTGAAAACGCTGTCACTATTGTTTGTACTTGAGCTTGCAATTTAAGAGCTTTGCGCTTATTCGCTTCTTCAGATTGATCATCAGCCTCAGAGTCGTATAATCCTAAGTTTGAGATAGCTGTGCGTAGAGCAGCCATTGGGTGAACCTTCTCAATATCATACATCTTCATCTGGTCGATGACACCTTGAGGAACTTCCGCATAACTTGCTAAATCTTCAGTTAACTGATTTAATTCAGCCTCATTAGGAAGACGACCGTTCCATAAAAGGAAAATTACTTCCTCAAAGCTTGCATGATCTGCTAAATCATCAATGTTAAAACCATGATAAGTTAACACACCATCAATAATTGAACTTACGCTCGACGTTGTTGCAACAACACCTTCAAGACCACGAGTAGTACTCATTTTTCAACCTCTCCTTTACAAATAGAATGATTTTTAAAACAAACTTGTCATGCTTGAACGAAGAAGAC
>SKOL01000575.1 GCA_007120055.1 Anaerobacillus sp. | reverse complement strand
TATTTTTGGTACCGATTTATGGGTTGTTAATATGGACTTATTTTTATCCAGAGGAAAGTATGTTATTTGGGAAGAGGTGGACGTACAGAGAAGAACCTGAGTTTTCGGAAGCGGCCATCGGGTATACAAAATTTGCATCGGTTGTTGCTATCTTTATAATAACGATTATTCTTGTAAGTGTCGTCTTTAATAATCATTTATTTACATTTATTATCGTTCTTGGCTTATTTTCTTATGTGATCTATGCCATTCTAAAATTGCGTAAAAAATTAATAAAATAAGAACGAACTTAGCTTGAAAGTAGACAGAAAATATAACTAAATGGAGGGATATTATGGGGAAGTTTTTGAAGATTTTTTTAGGAGTATCGCTGTTACTTAATGTGTTTTTCATCTATCAATTAAGCGTTGAGAAAGGTGATCTTAATAGTTCGGAAGATTTTGGTTATGAAAGTTTTTATTACGGTCTTAGCGATCTTGCGGACAATTTTTATTCAATTTCTCATACGTTTGAATTTTATGGTGGTGAAGAGTGGCCTACTGATAAAGAAGCACTGTTAATTAAGCAGGCGATTGATACACACATAAACAACATTGAAAACACCCGCTCCCATCTAGTTACAGTTATGAGTTTTAATAATATGGATGATATAACGGATTTTGAAGAAGCTTTACTAAATGTAGAAAAGCTTCTTGGCGATTTTGTTTATGGAGGCCCTTTTTATAAAAGTGAGATGATGGCAGTGCAGGAACTGCTAATCTCAGCGAGCGAAACTATTAATCAGAACATAGAACATGAAATTTCTGATGAAATGTTGGAAAATATTCGCGAAAAATTAATGAGTATTAATGAACAAATAGAAACTATTTACAATAAAAGAGCCGAATAAGGGAGGTAAGAAAGCGGCTTTCAATTAGTAACGGGTTCGGTTACCTAGCGCAAACATTAAAAATGTGTCTTAATTTGAAAAGAAGAGATTCCGACCATTCATGTATCAAAATAAATATGAAAAAGGACTGTTACCTTGAATTGAGGTGAGCAGTCCTTTTGTGCAAGTTAACATTGCGTGATGTGGCTCATTTTTGGTAATTATAAATAGTTATTTTATTTCGATTTCCGAATAGCGCGTATACAAAAATGATCGTTGATAAAAAGAATGCGGTGAAGGCTACTACTGGGTAATCAGCAAGGTTTCTAACTCCGATACCGATAAATGCCCATACAAATACAAGTGGATAGAACATATCACCTTTTTTTAGTCGAAACACAACGGCCAAAATCGAAGCAACGATAAGCATGATGATCGTCCAGGTTACATCAGATAACCCAAAGCCATCCCAGCCAATTTCAACAAGAACATAGCTGATATTAGCGATGGTCGCAACGCTAATCCATCCTAGATAAATAGAAAAAGGTAGGAGGTCCAGAGAGCTTTCATAAACAGCGTTAATTCTTAAATACAAGGCAATCAACGTGATTAACAATGCGAGCATAACGAAAACAGATAAAACGAAGTATTCATAGTGCCATAAAAATAGCCAAAAGCTATTTAAAAAGCAGCTAAGAATGAATAAGGGCGTTCCTACTTTATAAACAGGTAACTCTCTTCTTGAAGCAGGAAGTTGGCGAAGCACCCATAGTGCTAATAGAAGATAAATTAATCCCCAAATACTGAACACGTACCCGGCTGGTGTAAATAAAACATCTAGTCGGTTCGCAATTTCAGATGTGGTTTGATCATTGAAAGGAAGCGCATTTGATAAGTAATTAATCAATATAACAAAAACTAGTGCAAACAAATTAAAAATAAACCTCAACATCATTTTCACCTCAAATCTTTAAATTCTTCCGTGTAATATATATTCGAAAAAGTTAGACAAGATTACATTTGTAGAGCATTATATAATTTTGTATAAGATTTGCGCAAGAAAATGTACAGCAACAATTTTTTTAGCATGTAATTTAGGCTTTAGCTTTATATCCAGGTAAATGTAAATAAAAAGATTTCATATTGTTCATCTATTTTAAAATTAAACTAGTAAATAAAGGATTTGTGAAGCGATTTACTTAAAGTAACGAAGCAGGTTAATCAATAAAGGCAAGTTTTAGAGAGGAGTGAAAAACTATGAAAAAATATGTGGTATTTCTATTATTACTAATTATAATTATTGGGGTTATGATAAGTTTTTATAATATTGCTAAAACCTCAAGCTATGTAGAAGGAAAAGAAGTTTATGCTCCAATATTAACAGTCGGAGAAACAACAATCGAAACAGAAATACAAACAATCTGTTGGAGTGTCAATGATTGTATGGATGCTTTAGCAGGATATGATATTGTTGAAACGGAGCCAAAAAGTTATGTAGTTAACTCAGGTGAAGCGTTAAGAATAGAATTTAATGATAAACCTTTACCGAACACGATAAATTTAAATATAGAAGAGTTACCAGATTATCGTGAGCAGTGGAGTTATATTAAAAGAGATGGTTCTCCTTTATTCAATTATTTCCTAATGCTTCGAAGTGAACCAAGTTATATAGAACTTCCAAACGAACAAGGGACATA
>SKOL01000396.1 GCA_007120055.1 Anaerobacillus sp. | reverse complement strand
AACAAAAAGTCTACATTTTACTTTTCAGATGCTTCCTCTGGGAATACTTCCTTTAAATCTATTTCTATTTCAGGCAAGACTTGAACTTGAACGGTCGCTTCTCGATCGTAAATTTTCGGTTTCATATAATGGCCATCCTTTAATACATGAACCATCAATACCCGGTCTGTCGGATGGACGATCCAATATTCTTTTACTGAATTTTTTTCGTATAACTCCATTTTTCGAATGTAATCATGTGAAGCTGTTGATGGTGAAATAACCTCGATTACTAAATCAGGAGCTCCGTGACAGCCTTTATCATCTAGTTTTGATTGATCACAAACAACGACGAGATCTGGTTGGACGACTGTGTATACTTCTTCATCATTATCTTTACTTTTATTCTCTGTTAATCGGACGTCAAAAGGAGCCGTGTAACCTTTACACTTTTGATCTTTTAGAGCATTCCTAAACTGTCCTCCCAACTCAAAAATAATTTCTTGATGCACTCTTGAAGGTGCTGGCGTCATCATATATGGAACTCCATCAATTAGTTCAATTCTTTCTCGATCTGTCCAGCGTAAGTAATCAGCATATGAAAATATATTTTTAAAATCCGGATGCATCGCAGTCAATGAAACCACCTCCGACCTTTTTAAGGAAATTATACCATAGAGGAAAGTAAACTTTACTTTTACTGTATATTCCAGCTATAAATGCTCATATAACATCTATTGAGATCCTTTATTCTTCTTGAAGATCCTTTAGTATGGTATATGAAAGTCCGGTCAACTCCTTAATTTCTCCTATATCCATTCCTCTTGCAAATAACCTTTTTGCAACTTCAAGCTTTCCTTCTTGCTTTCCTTCTTGCTTTCCTTCTATCCTTCCTTCTATCCTTCCTTCTCTTAATCCATCTCCACGTATCGACGCCATATCTTTCAATGCTTTCTCACGGGCTTCATACTTCATTCGTGCTTCTGGATCTAAACTCGCCGTCTTCAACTTTTCCACCGCCTTACTGATTATTGGTTCTTGTTTCGCCATTTCTTCCCACCTCGTATCGTCTGTATTTGTCATAAAGCGTAACCATTTAACCATGCGATCATTCCCATCTATTTCGTATTCCTTCTCTTGCTCAATAAACTTTGTAAGTTCGAAGAAATGTAATTGCATTAAGTCTGGATAAGGTTCTCCGTTATTCTCTTCCATGAAACGAAAAGCCCCTAGCACACAACCACTAAGGACTTCACTTTTTCCATGTTTATATTCGATTAAGTATCCGTCTCCAGTGGACAAATTGTCGATTTGTCCACGAGTGGTGTCAGACACCGTGAAGTTTAACGCGCGGCAGACACCGTTGTTTAACTTTTTTGGTGACAGCGTCGGTGGACATTTGCGCACTTGTCTTTCTGGGGGTTGGACACTATAGAGTTTGGAGCTCGTATAAGAGTGGAAAAGCTGTGTGATCAACTTCCACTGTGAGGATAGAAAAAAGGGGCACCGAAACGGCACCGCTTAATGTGTACTGTACATCTTTAAATGGATATATATTTGCTCTTTCCACTGTTTGTAAGCAGGAAGGAAGAAATGGTGGATGAATGTTTTCTTCTCGTCTTGATCATGGATCACTGTTTCAATATGAAGAACTTGGTCTAATATCGTTTGGAAATTATCAAGTTCTGTAAGCACTGATGCGTCATGAGCAAAGATCGAGCGCATTGTCATATTCGATGAGTTAAAAGGAACGAATACACCGACTAAGTCTTTTAGTAGTCGATCACCTGAGCCGTAGTTTCGCTCCTGATAGCTTATATCGACTAACGCAAGTCCTTCCTCAACCGTTTCAATTAAATTAATGTACTGCTTTAAGAAGTCATATTGAGCTTCTGATAGTGATTTAATTGTGATCACCTCCATCCAATTAGAAAACATAGATTTCTTCCAATCTTAGCAAGAGCCTAAGTTGGGAGTTATCGTCCAACCTTAAAATTATTAACTACGTCAAATAGTCCTCACTGCTAAAATTTTCGCTTTCTTAACACAAAAACTATAAGACTGCCTTCCCTAAGTATTAAAGACAGCCCCTTAAGGTCAATGGTTTTATTTATTATATTTCAATCTCACAACAAAGTGTCCGCCTCCAGAGGACAAATTGACGATTTGTCCACGAGCGGTGTCAGACACCTAAAATGGTGCAGCAAAAAGGGACACCAAAATTATTTTTTCTTATCGATGAATGCTCCATCAATCGGTGCGTGTTGGTATGGATTTTCGTATCTTTTGCCGGTAGCTTTTTGCTCTTTCAAACTTCTAATATCTTTTTTTATCAACGTTAAATAGGTAGTTAATCTTTCGTTCATTTGTTTATTCCACTGAACGATTAAGGTAGCCATTTTTTTCTCGTCGTCCGTTTCTGGATGGCGGCCGTCAAAGTTTGCAATTAGTTGTTCTCTTCGATTTAGGATCTCTTCTAGGTCTTCAAGATACTGTTCACGATCTTCTTTCGGGAGTGGCTTATTTACGTGATCAAATAATTCCTTTGTCGTAACAAAAAGTGCTTTAATGCTAGCCACTAAACTTGCCCGCCTTGACCGTGACGTTGCTTCCGATCAATTATAATAACTTCCTTCCACGTATCGCGAAATTCAACGACAAATTGTTCCGCTTCTTTCAATGCTTTTACATCACTATTAACGTTGGCATCTACAAGTCTACTTAAAATAAAGTCATACATCGTCATCATATTTTGACCAACTTCTGAATCCGTTTTTAGCGTTACCATTAACTCACGGATAATGTCTTGAGCTTTAATTAAATTTACGTTTTTTTCCTGAAAGTCTTTTTCTTCGATCGCTTTTTCAGCACGTTTTATAAACTTTAAGCACCCATTATATAACATTAATGTTAGTTCTCCAGGTGACGTTGTATTCATTGCTTTTTGTTTATAAGTTGCGTACGGATTTGTTGTAGCCATATTTACACCCTTTCTAAAATGCTAATCACATTGTTAAAACTTTCATAATTTCTTCGTGCTTTTGACATTACTTAAAATGCCTATATATAAATCTATTGCATTCCACCGTATAACATCGAAAACATTTGCTCTGCTTGTGAATTCATTCTTTGCATCGCTGTTTCCATAGCAGTAAACTGGCGCCAATAACGATCTTCTACTTGCTGCAGTCGACGCTCAAAATTAGATATTCGGTCATCAATTTGCATCATTTCTCTCCCTAATGTAAATTGATGATTTTGACGTCCTTCACGTCCTGCTCGTTGATTAATGGCGTCGATGGTTGAATCTACGGATGTACGCAGGCGGCGGATAACCCCTTGCTCTCCTGGTCCATTACCATCAGCCATAAATAACTTATATAAATCTTCAGGATTATTTTCAATCGCTTCTCTTAATCTCTCTTCTCCTGTAAGACGCCTTCCATCACCTACATCTCGGCGATCTGGGTCCAGAACGATCTTTCCACCTTCTGTGTAATCTTTTGAACCAACTAATCCAATTTGTGATAAATGTTTAAAAATTCCTATTCCGTCGCCACCGATACTACCATACAGCTGTGAGCGCATATTGGTTAAGCCATTAGAGAGGATAGAATCATTTCTAAGTAATCCACTCATCGCTTTTTCTTCCCACATCTCAATCTCTTTTTCACTCATAGCTTCTTTTTGTTCATCAGTAAGTGGCGGGAAATCACGATGACGGTCTTCTCTTAATTTCCCATTAATTGTATCAACAAGTTCATTGTAATCTTCAACAAACTGCATGATTGTATCATAAATTTTATCAGTGTCAGTTGTAGATGAAATCGTGACTGGACCGTTCGTTACTTCTTTCAGTGTGTACGTCATTTCGTTGATCGTAAAAGTGTTGGATGTCCGTTCGGTTGTAAAGCCATTAATCGAGAATTCGGCATTAACACCGTCCGTTTTACCGCCTAATGCCCCTGCAGTATATTGCACCTCAGTTTCTCCAGTTTCCGGATTTACTTCTTCTACACTAGGAACCTCAAACCCTAGTTTTGCCATAAAGGTTGATGTTGCTGTATCCGCGACATCAATACTAGCACCTTCCCCAGTTTCTTTTTTAGAAAGGACAACTTGCTCCATGTGACTATCAAAAAAAGCAGTTACACCGAGATCAGAGTTGTTTATTTTTCTCATTACGTCGGACATTTTGTCAGATTTATTAATAACTAATTCAGCCTGCTTTGTACTACCATCAGGATTAGTCACTTCAAAATTTAACGTTGCACTATCTTTCCCATCTTCAAAGATATCATCTAAGTCCCAAGTACTCACTTGACCAGTCTTTACGCTCTCATCAGTTACCTCACTCCCAGTCCATGTCGCTGCTGTTGCTAACCGGTGTACTTCCAAACGATTAGATACATTCGGGGGATTACCTGCAGCAACTGCAGACACCGCGTTCTCGTTGGTACTGGTAATTTTCTTTTGCAAGAATGTAGATTGTAACGCTAACCCTTTTCCCCTGACCGTTTCTCTGAAATTATTTAACTGTAAATTAATGTCTCGATAAGCATCTCGTTGCCATTCTACTGTTTGCTTTCTTTGAAATACTTTATTTAGCGGCATCCTTTCTGCTCGCATTAAATCGTCAATCATCTGGTGTGTATCCATCCCGGTTGCTAAACCGCCTATTCTCATGCCTACCACCTAACCTTTCCGATATTCTGTTGTCAGATTAAACTATCTTTACTATATATATCGGTAAGTCGGAGATATTTGTTAATAAAAAATAGGTTATAGCTTCTAAAAGCGACAACCTATTTCATTTATTTTTAATTACATCGGCATACCGCCGCCACCTAACATCGAAAACATTTGTTCCGCTTGAGCATTTGATTGTTGGATCGCTCTTTCCATCGCATTAAATTGTTGCCAATAACGTTCCTCCGTTTGCTGCATGCGACGTTCAAAATTTACAATCCGGTCATTAATATTGTCAATATTACGTCCAATTGTATATTGGGTAACCCCACCCATTCCACCTGCGCGTTCACTAATACTGTCTATCGTGTTTCCTAAACTTTCACGCATTCGCCTTGCAACACCTTGTTCTTTAAACGAATCACCGTCAGCTGCAAACATCTGATAAACGCCGTCAGAATCATTTTCAATGGCTTGGCGCAATGCCTCGTCATCAATTTCAAGCATTCCTCGAGCACTATAATCATTAACAAGATTAACACCGATATCAGAAAGAAGTTTAAAAGGGGCATCCTCATTGTTCAATGGTGAATAAGCGTCGATCCGCAACTGATTCATCCCACTTGAGAGAGTCCGATCACTTCTCAACGTACCGCTACGAGCCATTTCTTCCCACCGTTCAATTTCAGTTTCTGACATTGCCTCTTTTTGTTCATCAGTTAACGGCCGATAATCACGATGCCGGTCTTCCGCTATTTTTTCATTCACCGTCGCAATGAGTTCATTGTACTCTTCCACAAACTCCGTCACATGATCGAAAACTTCCTCAGTATTTGTATTCACATTTAGGGTCGTTGGGCCATCAAACGTTTGCTTTAACGAAAATGTCACTCCTTCAATCGTAAATGTATTTGACTCGCGCTCAGTTTGTAAACCGTTATATGTAAATTTGGCGTTTTCCCCGTCGATGATGTTGTTAGCTTCACCCTCTTCTGCTTCAGCTAACTTCAAAGTATCGAGAAGAAAATCACTATCTTCACCAAACTCGATTTCATTTCCTTCGTCATTATATTTCCCTGTTTCCGTCCTCGTCATCGAAACCCGATCAGTATGGGGATCATAATAAGCATTGACTCCTACGTTTGAGCTATTAATTTCTCCTAATATATCATTTAAGGAATCATCCGTTGAAAACTCAAAATCCTTCGTAATTACCCCTTCAGATGTGTGTGTTTTAATTTCAAACTCTACATTGTCATTTTCACCTTTATCAAAATTTGCAAGATGATCTTTCTGTGAATACAAACTTTCATTAGGGTCAATTTCATGATCTGAAATTGATGCTGAACTATACGTTGTCGCAGCACTAGCAAGTTGCGTCACATCAGAAATGGTATGTGTTCCGTTCATTGAAGAGGCGTTTGCGGTCGCTGTAACATGATTAGAATTAGAGCTTGTCACCGTCTTTGAATTCATGTTGGAACCCATCATTACCCCATCGAGTAATTTTCGACGAAATGATTCTAACTTGAGATTCATATCGCGAAAATCTTCACGTTGCCATTCTAACCACTGCCTGTCCTGCACCATTTTATCCAACGGTTGACGTTCCGCGCGCATTAAATCATCTACCATTTGATTAATATCCATTCCCGTTGCCATTCCTGTTATTCTCAAAACCGTTCACTCCTTAACAAAATAAAAAAGAGTGAAAACGTAATCGTTTCAACTCTTTTTTGTTTTCTAGCAAAATTTTAAACTCGTTTATCGACAATTAAACCGACATGCTCTAACATCGAAGAAATCATGTCGAGAAATTCTTTTGGCGGGATCTCCCGTACCACTTCCTGTGTATTCCGATCAATCACTTCAACGAAAAGACGATCAAGATCTTCATGTACTTGAAATTTTAAAGAAGTGTAATTCATGTCCATGAAATTGTTAACTCCTTCAATGTTTTGTTCAAGGTCTTGTTTCGTGATACTTGACTCTTTTTTACCCTCGATTTGATCTTGCTTTTCCTTGATTTGATCTCGAACTGTTTCATTTACGTTATTAACATCATTTTCCTTTGACTTCAAAAGCTCGTATGAGCCTTGAGAAGACAGCGGCTTCACTTCCATGTGTATACCACCTCACGATTTAATAGTTCCTTTTATTTAATATCGGTATTGAGGGGATTTATTTTTAGTTTTTTCACTATTCAGTAAGTGATTGTTACAAAATAGTTCTTTTTTTCCAATTAATATAAATGATTTGCTATCGAACTTTATGCTTTATGGTCAATAAGTAGCCCAACCGTTGTACTTTTGGCTCTTTCGGCAATTTGAACTGCAACATCAGGTGGGATTGATACAATTTCTTGACCGTCCTTTTTTAAATTAAATTTAAATTGCTTTACCTCATTCATATTTCCTACCGAGTAACTTACATTAAACTCTGTATTTTGAGCAACTTTGCGTAACATTTCATAAACTTTATTAGTAGACTGACGCGCCATTTTTTTTACAGTATCATTTGCAAAATTATTATCATATTCTAGCTTTTTTTGTGTTGGTGTCTTCATCACATCTGGGTCATGCTGAGGTTGTTTTATAATTGGTGGAATAGATTGATTAGAACGATGAATCTTCAATAGCCCCCCCCAATCTCACTATGTATTTTTACTTTATTATACAATAACCTTTAGAGATTTAGACTCCTTTTTGGGAATATTCAGTAAATTGATTCTGCCCACCTTTTAAAAAATTTGTATTCGATAAGATATTTATTTTTCTATCTTATACGAACAAAAAGAGACCCTAGGTTAACTAGAGCCTCCCATGTATTGAGTTTTCCCTATCCAACTAACCACAAACCTAACCAACCAAAATATTGTCCAAGTAATTGTTGTACTGATTGTGGCTGTTGGTTAGCTTAAGCTAGCATAGAATGAGATGCTTGAGAAAGAATATTGGCACGAGTTATATCCACATCACGGATACGAGCTTCTGCTGCTTGTAAGTTCTCAGAAGCGTTATTTAAGTAGCAATTGTGTGCTCTAGACGGTACTATTTTTCAAAATAAACATTTTATTTAAAATCAAACTCCATTATTGATTTTAGAAAAGATTTCTTTACATATTTTATAATGGGAACTAATATCTAATAAATCCACTTTATTTCCTAACAGAAACTCTTCAGTCTGCTTAAACAATCCGGGTTTATATTTATGATCTTGGTCGTCATTGATTTCAATCTTTTCAATCTTCACTTCACCGATTTTTTGAATATGTAATTGTTCTAATGGGCGAAAAATTAATCGGTGCGATTTCGTTAATATTTCAACTCCCCACCTCCCTGGGGCCTGCCAATTAGCTTGATAAGAAAATAAAGCATCTGTTTCAGTTATGCCTGCTCCCGAATAAATAGAAGCTTTAGGGTGCCAATCGGTTCCACCTGTTGTAAAACACTCAATCTGTTTAGGATATCCTCCTAAATAAAATGCTAAATCTATTACGTGAGTAGAATTTGCTAAGAACCATTGTTGAAGTACTTCTTTCGGCTTATCAAGTTTTTCAATTACATGACTCCATTCGGTGAATTCAAAATTAAAGGAACTTACCCCACCATCTTTTTCTATTATTTTCCTTGCTTCAATTACAGATGAATAAAACCTACGATTATAGGCTACATATATTTCGGCCTGTTGCTTTTCAGATTCTTCAACTAATAATCTAATTTCTTCTAAATTTAAACCAGCTGGTTTTTCAACTAATATATTTTTATAACCGTTCTTTAACAATTTTAAAGTTAGTGGGAGTAATTGCTCTACATTCACCGTTACAATAGCTTTGTTGTAACTTTTAATGTTAGACAAATTGTTTTCAAGATCTCCAATAAGAACTGGAATCCTGGTTTCCTCAAAAAAACGTTTGGCACTTTGTTTTCCTCTACCAAGAACAGTAAAAGGAACTTCGAGAGCTTGAAGTACTTTGCTATATTCTAAAGCCATCGAACCAGCTCCTACGAGCAATGTTTTTTCACTTAAGTTATAAGACATCTTGTTACCTCCTTGTCCTGTTGATGGCGTAGATGATTAATAAATGACTTTAATAAAGTTATATGAAGCTTACTTGATTGATGATAAGGGGTTAAATCACATATGTTTTTATCAATAAGCTGTTGGACTGCTAAATGTGTAAGCTGACTTTGTAATAATGTATCAAATGAAACTTCAGTCCATAACCAATCATTTTTATGATCACTTATAAATGCCTTTCCCTCAGATTCATTAATAACACACCTTACTTTTTCACTAGATATAATGATACTAATTGGAGCACTCTCAACTGGATAAGAAGTTATTGCTATTTGGCATTTATTTGCCCGACCGAGTAAGCTACCTGTAAATTCAACAAACCCTTTTCTTTTACTTTTACTTATTGTTTCATCTAGTATACTTTGGAATCCAAAGTCTTCTTCCTCTGATAAGAAGGATAAATGATCTAAAAAATGAATTGCATTACAACCTAACCCCAGATTAGATGAGCTTACTTGATAATTAATATAATTAGAAGTTGAAAATTTCTCTTTTAAGTGTTTATAAAAAGGCCACATTCTTCTTCCACAATTGACATAGGCTTTAATATCTTTTTTATTTATAAGTGTTTCAACTTCATTGTAACTTTTAATTGATGGGAACATAAACTTTTCAATAATGAGGAAATCAACTTTTTTTGAATTCACTAAATTAACAATTACTTCTTTTCTAACATCTGAGTTAGTAGCGATTATTGCTACTTCAATTTTTTCTGGTATTGTTTCTATAGTAGTTAAGTATTTAACATCTTTTACATTAGAGTCTTCTGTAGCAACTTCTTCAAAACGTTTTTGAGCTATTTGTAATGAAGTAAAAAAAGGATAAACAACAAAAATCGAAGCAGGTCGATCTATTTTCGAAAGTGCCTGTAGATGCCTACTTCCTAATTGCCCTGCTCCTATAATAGCTATATTAACCACTATATTCCTCCTTACTAAAACTTATCTTTATATTCTTCGTTAGCTTTTTGGTAGTCCGCAACTTGTCCAATATCCATCCAATACTCATGAATCGGAAAACTAGCAATAGACATCCCACTTGATAATATGCGAGCTATTAACTGGTTCATATCATAAAATTGTCCTTCTGGAATAAGGTCGACTATGTCAGGATTTAAACTGTAGATGCCAGCATTAATAAAAAAATCTAAAAGAGGTTTTTCTTTAATCTCTGTAACACGGTGGTCATTCATTTCGACTACCCCATATGGAACTTGCACCGAATGACTAGTAGTCGCAATCGTCATAGCTACGTTTTCGTTCAAATGATAATCTAGAAATGTTTTGAAATTTAACTTCGTTAATAAATCGCCGTTAACTACAAAAAAAGGTTCTTTTAAATATTTTTTTGCTAATCTAATTGCACCTGCTGTTCCCATTCTTTCTGTTTCTTCAATATATTTTATTTCGACTCCAAAGTTTGTCCCATCTTGAAAATAATTTTGGATCATCTCTTTTTCATAGTTGACAGAAAGTAATATATTTTGAAATCCATATTGTTTAATTTGTTGAATGATCGTTTCTAATAAAGGTTTACCACCTACATTTAACATTGGCTTAGGTGTTCTATTTGTTAAGGGACGTAATCTTGTACCTAAACCACCTGCCATAATTAAAACAGGTGTAGTAATTTCAGTTTTAATCTTTCCAAAATCACTTAAAAAGTATATATCTACTATTTCACGATCTTCATTAATAACCGGCATTTGTTTAATATAATCACGCGACATCCTCAAATAAACACTATCCCGATCCTCGTCAAACCAGGCATACGTGTAGTTATAATTAATAACTTTTTCAGCAGAATCTTCTAAACCAATACCCTTTAATATACCTCTGCGAATATCACTATCTGTCACAATACCGACTAATTCTTTTCCTTCACATATTATAGCAATTTCTTTTCCAGCCTCATCAATTTTTTTTATTGCATCTTTAATAGTTGCACATGAGGGTAATATAAAGGAAGAGATTGACAATCCACTTCTTTTTTTCAATGGAACCATCTCCCTTCTACGATAAAGTATAATCTTATTTACTATATAATAATTGGGCTAAATTCCAGTCAATTTCGTCATCAATATCTATAGAACTTTCAGTAGACATGATATACGGATATATAACTGGTACATGATTAAATGACTTGTATTTATCCCATATTTGTTTTTTTACTATATAAATCGCACCATTCACTTTATAAACAGGCGGAAAATCTTGCCTTCTAGTTAATTGTTGTGGATTATGAGTGTATTGTTGTAAACGTCCCCTTTCATTCACATCATACATAATGAATGGATGTTCTTTAACTTCGGTAACACTAATAACGGAATCACAATCCTGATCTAGCATAATTTGCATTGACTTTTCTATATCAACACTATTTCTAAATGGAGAAGTTGGTTGTAATAAAATAATAAAATCTGGTATATAACTTTCTTCTTTTTCTAATCTTTCTAATACATATTCAACAACAGCCAATGTCGTAGTGTTATCTTCAGCTAAATGGAATGGACGCATAAACGGAACATCCGCTCCAGCATTTTTAGCAATAAGAGCAATCTCCTCATCATCAGTTGTTACCATTACTCTAGCAGAAATATTTGCTTGAAGTGCTGCCTCTATTGTATGAACTATTAAAGGTTTTCCACCTATTTGCCTTACATTTTTTTTAGGTACACCTTTTGATCCACCGCGTGCAGGGATTAATATTAAAATTTTAGAAACCATTTTTACTCAACCTCAGAAAGATCTACTTTTACTTTTGAACTACATAAATACGTACAGTTTTTACAGATTTCAATCTTATTATATCGAGCATTTGCATGCGCATTCCTTAATGCATTTAACTTATGGCTATGCCACATTTCAGAAATTGTATTTTCTTTAGCGTTACCTAGTGAGTATTTATTTTTATTATCTGCACAACAAGGAAAAGTTACGCCATCTTGTCTAACAAAAATTCTCTGCCATGGTTGATCACAACGTAAAGATGGATCGTACTCGAATTCATGTTCAATTGTTTCATCTCTTAAAGATGCGAAACCAACAGCATCCACTTTATCTTCCCATAAATCAATATAAGCTTTAATATCTTGTTCATTTTCATCTGGAAAAATCACTTTCGAAACTCTTACTTGGACATGCCTAAATCGTTCATCACTATTCTTTATATCACAGAAACCTTTTACGTTATTAAGTACCGTTTCATATTTCGCTCCAATTCTGCATTCTTCATAACGATCTTTATAAGCAGAATCAAACGAGATAAACAAACTATCTATACCTGCTTCTAAAAGGGTTCTACCCATTTCTTCGGTTAATAACACGCCATTTGTATTAAACATTACCTCAACAATTCCTTGCTCTTTTGTAAAACGAATAATTTCAATGATATCAGGATGCATTAAAGGTTCACCTAAGTAATTTAACTTCACTGATGCAAGGCCTTTTTCTGCTCCTTCTTTAATTAACTTCTTATATAAATTTAAATCAATATGTTTTACTGAAGGGAATGTACCTTCCTTTAATTGAATGGTCCTAGGACAGAATGGACAGGCCAAATTACAGAAGCTGGTAACTTCTATATCTAAATGTATAGGGAAATCTGAAACTATCATATTTAGGGGGAGTTCATTCCACTTTTTTCTGTACTTATGATACTCGTTAGAACGATAGGTCTTCCATGAATCACGAATAACATGCTCTCCATATGATTTATTTATAAATTCGTTTACTTTTGAAATTTTAACTTTTGACATCGTTGCATACACATCCTTTAATAATTAAAATTCTTTTGCAGGAACACCTTTAACCTTCTTTTTTCTTTTTACATCTTTAATAACTACTGCTCCTGATGCAACTAGACACTTTTGCTCTATAACAATCCCCTGAATAATGGTCGCACCAGCTCCAACATGAACTTTATCATCAATATATACATTACCCGACACAGTTACACCTGGAGCTATATGAACATGTGAACCTATCGTACAGTCATGATCTATGGACACTTTTGTATTAATAATAGAGTTTGATTTTATTTTAGATCCTGGTTGAACTATTACCCCTGGCATAACTTGAACACCTTCCTCAAGGATAACATCTTTTGCAATAATTGAAGAAGGATGAACTAGTGTGTCAAATTTATAACCAAGATTATGAAACTTATTATAAATTTGTGTTCTCTTCTCCGTATTATTGGTTGACCCTATTCCATTTACGAGTAATACCTCACTAGGACTATATTTTAATATTGCCTCATCACTATCAAAAAATAGATATTCTTCATGCATCCTACTTTTAGCAAAAGGGTCTGTAACCCCTAGTACCTTTTTGTCCTGTAGTCGTATAATCTCTAATAAACTCTTAGTATGCCCACCGTTACCAAGAATAATTATTGGTTTATTCATTATTTTATCACTTCGTCTTTTTCATAATTATCAGTTGCGGTCTTTCCGATTAAATCCCAATAATCTATTGCTGATCTTCCGTTTCCCGGACGTTTGATAGCAAGGTTTTCATCGGTATAGACATCACCTTTATTGATTTTTTTATTAGCTACTATACTTTTCCTTGCAACATTCAAATTTTTCATTTCAGAACGTAGAGGATACTTTTGGGCGTTCCCTAAAGCTTTTTCTACATTACGAATACCTTTAACCATTAATATCAACTCATTAGGAACTAAAGAAGCTTTATGATCTGGCCCTGGTAATAACCTGTCTAATGTGAAATGCTTTTCAATTATAGTTGCACCTCTAGCAACTGCAGCAATAGGAACAGTAAAACCAGGAGTATGGTCTGAAATACCGATTGGCAATTGAAAAGCTTGTTTTAGTGTATCCATCGCTCTCAAATTTACATCTTCGAAAGGTGTTGGATATTCCGTTGTACAATGTAATAGAGATACATACTGTTGTAGGGCTTTTTGTCCCTTTACTGAACAATAAGCACTTCTAAAATTTTCTTTTGATGGGGGTTCCCCGCTTTCAATTAAACCAAACGCAATTATTTCAAGCGCTTGTTCTACTTCACCAAGAGTACTCATTCCTGTCGATAAAATGATCTTTCTTTTTGATTGTGCAATTTTTAATAAAAAAGGAGCGTTCGTTATTTCCCCAGAAGGAATTTTAATAGTTTTTAGATTATATTTTCTTGTTAACAATTGCAAACTATCATTATCAAAAGGAGTTGATAAAAATTCAATCCCTTTTTGGTTACATACAGCTAACAATTCGTCATGCATTTCTTCTGTTAATTCTAAACGTTTTAGCATTTCAAATTGTGTTTCTGTTTTGTCAGTTGTTTGCAGTTGATACTTAGCTTTCTGTGCATTCTCTGTTACAAGTTCCTTAGCTTGAAACGTTTGAAATTTCACTGCATTAGCACCAGCATTTACTGCAACATCCACTAGTTGTTTAGCCATTTCAAGAGAACCATTATGATTAACACCAGCTTCAGCAATTATATATGTTTTCACTAATCACTCCACCTTTTATTTGAAACTACTTCAGCAACTTCTATAATATAGTTTGATCATAAAACCTTTTGAAAATTATATTATCTAACTTAATATTTTTTAAAACAGATTTAATTTTCGGAGAAGCGTTACCTTCCCCGTAAATTGAAGTTGTTTCAATTAACGATTTACGAAAATCCTTAGATAAAGCCTTACAAATTCCATCGTAAATAGAATTTGTATTATTGGAACTATTTATAACACTTTTACTACATTCACGTCCTTTTTGCCTATCACCTATATTTATAGTAGCTTTCTTAAAAAAAGGTACTTCGATGATCCCGCTTGACGAGTTTCCAATTACTACATCTATATACTTTAAACAACTCAAATACCTTACTTGACCTAGTGAAGTGAATAATATTGCACGGTCAGAATTTACACTTACGTAATCTTCTACAAGGCTATTAATTATTCGACCCGATGTGTCTGAATTTGACTTTGTAAAAATCAACTTAGCTTTCGGAAACTTATCTAACGCATTAAATAATTCGTTTAAATGCTTCTCATTATTCTCAGATAAAGTTTCTGGATGATAAGTAACTAAAAAGTTCATCTCACCGAATGTATAATTTAACTGTTTTTCCAAATTTTCCTTACTTAGTAACTTTAACCTATTTATGTTATCTAAGCCTGGGGCACCAAGATTATATACATGTTCAGGCTGTTCACCTAACTGAATAACTCTATTTCTATAATTTTCAGTTGAAGTAAAATGGATTTGAGCCATCTTTGTAACTGAATGTCTAATAGCTTCATCAATAACTCCTTCAGTTAACTCTCCTCCATGAATGTGTGCAATTGGTATACGTGAAACCATAGCTGACTGGGCAGCTGCCAATATTTCAAAACGATCTCCTAATAAAACTAATATGTCAGGACGTAGTCTTTGAAATGCTTCGGCAAACCCTATTGTACCTAGGCCTATAGACTTGGAAATCCCAATAGGAGTATCACTTGAAAGTATAATTTCAATTTTCTCATTAATTACAAAACCATCATCCTCAATAACTTTATATGTTAAACCAAATTCTGGTGACAGATGCATTCCCGTTGCAATGATTTGTAATTCAAGTTCGTTATCTTCTTCAATTTCTTTCATCAACCAATACAATAGACCATAATCTGCTCTCGTACCAGTTACGATACAAATTTTTCGTTTCTTCATTTTATCAAATTCACTCCACTAGGAATATTTATCAGTTTTTCTGCCAGGGTATTTACTACATCCATTTCCATTTTTGGACTATTCGAGTATATTTCTAATTTATGAAGGGGTTTCCAAATAGGGCGAGCCATTTTATTATTTTCATTTAAATGATACAAAAGTTTATCTCTTAAAATATAATTTGTATCATTTAATATTAAAGTTTGTAACCAATAATTACTTTTTGCAAAATTTACTTCTTTAAACAATTTTACACCATTAATATCCTTAAAAACCTTAGCATACTTTTGGGTCAATTGGCGTTTTTTCTCTATGAAATTTGGTAATTGTTCTAATTGGGCTACTCCAAGCGCTGCATTAATATTAGGCATGCGATAGTTAAAACCGACTTCATCATGAACATATTCCCATTGATGTGGCACTTTTGCTGTTGTTGTTATATGTTTAGCGTAATTTGCAAGCTTTTCATCATTAGTTAAGACGGCTCCTCCACCACCAGTAGTAATAATTTTATTACCATTAAAGCTTAGCGCTGCAACTTTTCCAAAACCTCCAGTATGCTTTCCTTTGTAATAAGAACCAAGAGATTCAGCAGCGTCCTCTACTAAAATTAGGTTGAATTTGTTACATACCTCAAGGAGTGGATCAATATCAACAGGATGCCCAAATGTATGCACCGGAACAACAGCTTTAATTTTTCTTCCCGTAATTTTATTAATACAACCCTTTGAGGTAACTTGTCCAATTTCATTTAAGTAATCGTCTAATTTAAACGGATCTAAACCTAGCGTCCGTTCTTCTGAATCGACAAAGTGGGGGATTGCATTGCAATAAGCAACTGCATTTGCAGTTGCTACGAAAGTTAGTGAAGGTATAAGAACTTCGTCATCTTTTTCAATACCAACAATTTTTAGAGCTATTTGGAGTGCAGCTGTACCATTAACAACCGCCACTGCTCGTTTTACTCCAGTGAATTCTGCTAATCGTTCCTCGAACAAATCAACATATTTTCCTACAGATGAAACAAATGTTGAATCAAGACAATCCTTAACATAATCCCACTCACTCCCTAAAAAAGATGGTTCATGGAGTGGAGTAAACTCTTTAGTCGGTATAACCGAACGAATAGCATTTAAAATTTGCTGCTCTATCATCATAAATTATACACATCCGCTTTATAAGCTTTAAGGTTTTCTAAATCCATAAACCACTCAGCTGTTTCTTTCAAGCCCCTCTTAAAGCCTTCTCTTCCACCATAACTCGGTTCCCAGTTTAACAATTGCCTTGCTTTGGAATTATCTGCCCAAAGTCGTTCTACTTCACTTTTATCAGGGCGTAAACGTTCCTCATCAGAAATGATTTTAATTTCAGTATCCATGGCCTCAGCAATTAATTGAGCTGTTTCACCAATAGATATCTCATAATTACTACCAATATTTATTACCTCACCAGTTGACTCATCAGATTGTGCAATTTTTATAAAACCATTTACTGTATCTTTGACATAATTAAAATCTCTTGTTGGCGATAAAGCACCTAGTTTAATTTCTTTGTGGCCATTTGCAATTTGAGTAATAATAGTTGGAATAACAGCTCTTGCTGATTGTCTAGGTCCATAAGTATTAAATGGCCTTATAACAGAAACCGGAGTATTAAATGAATTATAAAATGAGAGCGCCAGTTGATCCGCACCAATTTTTGAAGCCGAATAAGGGGATTGCCCTTGCAAAGGGTGCTTCTCAGTTATAGGGACAAACTGCGCAGTTCCATAAACTTCACTCGTAGATGTATGAACTACTTTTTCAATATCTAATTCCCGTGCGGCTTGTAAAACATTTAATGTCCCTTTGATATTTGTATCTACATACGTTGCCGGTGAGTGGTACGAGTATGGAATTGCAATTAACGCTGCTAAATGAAAGACAACATCACAACCCTTCATAGCCTCTTTTACACCATATGGGTCACGAATATCTCCTGCAAAAATTTCAATATGTTCTTTTATTTCTCTAGGAGATTGGTCTAGCCATCCCCATGAGTTAAATGAGTTATAGTAAACGAATGCTCGGACATTATACCCACGTATAATTAACTCTTCAGTTAAATGTGAACCGATAAATCCGTCTGCACCCGTGATTAGTATTTTTTGTCGATGTTTCAATACTCTCACCCTACATTCTCTTCTTCATTTTCCTCATTTACTATAGACGGAATTTGATGTCTTATTTGTTTATATAATGGTAAAATCTTATTTAATTCCTGTTGACAATTAGTTATATATTTGGTAAAGCCCTCCAAAATTTTATTACCTTTTTTCATTACATCTCTATCAAATCGAACAGATTGAATTTGTTTTGAAGTAATTTCAAATTCGACTCGTAACATTGGTTGTAAGAACATTTTATAAAATTGATTTTTTTCTAATTTTTTAAATTCCTTATCATACTTTTTAAAATGATTATTTAAATCTTTTTCTTGTCCAAGTTCAAAAAAGCGCTCCATTTCAAGTAAGATATTAACTAATCGACTAATAATATTTTTTAACTCAATAAATTGTTGATCTAGAAATTCCTGTCTTTCTTTAATAAGCGACTTACTGTACTGGGAATTAAAACCTTGTTTGAATGCGGGAGTAACTACTCCAGTCTCCAATTGATCAATTATATTTTCTAGTGGTTTAAATGGTGCGCCTTCAATTTTTGCCCCACCTTTTGTTGCGTTAATAACTTTTTTATTTTTCACTGCTTTAAGATAAGACTCAATTGACAACCTAAAAAGATTTAAAGAATTATTTGTCAGAATTTTATTACCACCTACACATTCTACTTCAATTGCATCTTTAATGTCTATTTCTTTTAATTTTTCAGATCGAGTAACACTTCTAACCCCTTTAGAGTAGAATTTATCATCTTTAAATGCTAAATTTTGGCCAACAAAAATGATGGGGTTACATTGTAATTTGTCTAATAACTGTAAAGTAATCACTGCAATTGAGGGAGTATCATATATCAATTGGGCTGACTCCCCATCATTTACAGTGTAATATGGTAATACTGTATCTTGGCTTGTAATGAAATGACACTTAGGACCAGGATATAATTGTAAAGTTTTATAATTTATACTAGTTCCATAGATAAGTGGAATTGTATTAATTTTGTTCTCAATTACTTTCTCGCATAACTTTTGGTTACTATCTGTTGGATCGTAGGATACTACTGCATCAGGATAAATATCATTTTCAAGTAGAGCATTAAGAGAGGAACCTGCCGCTACTATATATGCTAGCTTTTCTTCTTGTATTATCCTTACATTTTCAATTTCATCAGCTAATGATGGTCCTGAGGATACCAATAAAGCTGGTTTATTTTTAAAATAGGATAAATCCATATGTTCCAATATATTAGGGGTTTTTAAATTATATAGACAGTTTGATAAACTATTTACTGTCCACCTCTTTTCAAAAGAAAGATTAACATGTAATCCTTGTCTATTAGTCTGGATAATCCCCTTAAATTTATTCACAAAAGCCCTACATTGCTCTTTAAAAATACGGTCATAACTAGGAAGGATAACCAATAATACTTTTTTTTCTAATTGATTAGCAAATTTATTTAGAAAACCTGCCCTCTCTGCTATATCCCGTTCAACATGAAAATGCTTCATTCGATTTATTGGTAAGCTTGTAATAGATTTAACTGACATAAAATGTTTAAAGATGATAGGGTTAGGTTCATAGAGCGAGAAATTTAAATTCTTATATTTATTTAAAAAAGCTTCGACATGGTAACCTAATCCAATACCGTAAAATAGAACACTATCGTAATTATCAACCTTATCACTATACTGCTCGATAAATCGCTCTGCTTCTTGAATCGGATTATATTTACTATGGATAAAATTCGATTGCGAATCTAAAGTCACTTCCACAGTTGGATCACCTACTTTTGAATCAATTATTTTTATTAACTCGGAAGTAGGATCATTATCGAGATTTTTTAAAAATTCTCTGAGTGGACGATTATGTTTTATTAAAAAGTTAATATTATCAATTAGCACCTTTATCTCCAACCTCTTCCTCTAGTGTAAGCTGGGCTTGTTTTTGAATAGCTTTTAAAATTGGTATAATTTCATAGTTCGTTATATCTGCTACTAGTATTGGATCATTTTGTTTTAACGCTTCTTCTAAACTAATAAATTCTTTTTGCATTGAAGTCGCTAATACCAGATATTCTTCCCAGTTTTTAGGTTGATGCTTTGAACGATCAATTGACATTATCCCTTGATGTACCATCGAAATACCATCTAAGAAAGTTAGGTACTTTCCCCAAGTTTCTTCCTGAGGACTTTGGTAAAACTCATCTAGGGTACTATTTACTTCGATTAAACTATGTGAAAGATACTCATGGATGGATGATATAATTCCGCATGTAAATTGCTCGATCGATTGTACAACCACTTCAACTTTGTTAATGCTATTTAGTTGATCATTAAAATACATTTCAAAATCGTTATATATTTCTTTACCATCTAATTTTAGATGGCTAAAATATACATCCTTATCCGCTAGCTTATTTTCTATCAAAATAAAAATTTCATTATAGCTATTTAACTTATTTTCAAATTCAAATGTTTCCCCAAGTAAGAAAAGCTTCATTATAATCCTCCATTTTTGATACCTTATTTAATATAAACTACTATTATTTATATCGGTCAACTATATAAAATTTTAAGGGGAAAATAAATTCATTGGATTATTACTTTTTATCAGTCCCATAAAATTTGTAGCTGATGTTTTTGGGTGTGATTTTTAAAGTTTGTATTACCGGTATATAATAAACTTATTGGGCTTGTGTACCAGATCCATCAAAGAAAAGCTAGAACACATTGAGTGTGCTTCAAACGGAGATAAACCATAAACAAAGGAAACAAGGCTCCGGTCAAGATTGTCTTTATTAAACATTTCTATTGGTTGTAGTTACGATAACGTACATTTGTAGGCTTTTCTATAAACAGACGAATAACAGGATATAAATTGGGCCAGAGCACTAAGCGAACCCCATCTCATTATTTAGGAAGTATCAGAGTCTAATAACTAATACAAAACTTAATAATAAATGAAGTATTACAATAGGTAAATCAATTTCAAGACTTTCATGCCAGTTTTGTTGGTGCGAAACTTGAGGGTGTAGTTAATATTTATTTAGGTCATAAATAAAGCTGCCCAAAAGATTTCCTTTTGGACAGCTTCTCTTTATTAAATATTAACCTAATAATTGTAAAACTGATTGTGGTTGTTGATTTGCTTGTGCAAGCATTGACTGAGATGCTTGTGAAAGGATGTTTGCACGAGTCATTTCCATCATTTCACGAGCCATATCAACATCACGTATACGAGATTCCGCTGCCTGTAGATTTTCAGCTGCATTGTCTAGGTTGGCAATAGTGTGCTCTAATCGATTTTGATATGCACCAAGGTCAGAACGTTGTGAAGATACATCCTCGATCGCATTGTTGATTGCTGATATCGCAGCTTGTGCGCCTTGTGAGCTAGTCAAATCAATTTTATCGACATGTAAAGCACTAGCACTCATATCACCAATATCTACAGAAATAGTTTGAGAAGAGTTAGCACCAACTTGGAAAGAGAGAGCCTTACTATCTCCACTTACAACCTCTTGTCTAGTCGTAAAAGTAACTTCTTGCCCTACTAGACTATTCGCTTGTTCAGTGTCATTTATAATATTTATGCCAATACGAACATTGTCAATTACTATACCAGAAGTGGTTGCAGTGCCACTTGCTAAAGCTGTCCCTTCAGAATCTGTATATACGTAAGAGTAAGAAGCAACATCACTGCCTGAAAGGTTAACTTCTGTAATCTTAATATTATAAGTTCTATCCTCTGTAATTTTCCCGCTTCCTATATTACCTGCACCACCACTGATAGCAATGTCACCGAAAACAGTAGAGTCATTATTGTCAACTGTAATATACTCCTGTTGGATACGTGCTCCTTTAAGGTCTCCGTTTAATAGATTCTTCGTATTGAATTCAGTCGTATCAGAAATTCGATCAATTTCAGCAATTAACTGATCCACTTCTTTTTGCAACTCCTCACGGTCTTCATCAGTATTCGTATCATTCGCTGCTTGAACTGCTAGCTCACGCATACGTTGAAGAATGTTGTGAGTTTCGTTTAATGCACCTTCGGCAGTTTGAATCAATGAGATTCCATCTTGAGAGTTACGAGATGCTTGATCTAAACCACGGATTTGTCCACGCATTTTCTCAGAGATTGCTAAACCGGCAGCATCGTCACCAGCACGGTTAATACGAAGACCTGAAGATAATTTCTCCATTGAAGATTGTGTTGCATTTTGGTTAACACCCAATTGACGAAATGTGTTTAACGCTGGGATATTGTTGTTAATAATCATTATAAAGTTCCTCCTTGAATTTGAATTGTCGGCCCACGTCCTTGTGGTTCGAAAGAGTTTAAGCTTTAATGATCGGAAAGTCGGCCGCCTTTCTTCTCATTTTAGCTTTACGATATTTATATCGGCAAAAAAGATTAAGAGTTTAGTTGTTTTTAAAATTTTTTAGTATTATTTTTTATAACATTCGCGACTCTCTAGATGTAAATGCCGGAGAAGTTCTCTCGCTTCGCTGTAAATCTCTATCAAGCTTTAGAGGCTCACTCAAAAACTCGCCCGGACATTTTTCAAACAATCTCAAATGACGATATATCATCACTAGCTATAAAAAAATTAAACGCTTTCCTTCCCAATAGACAAACCAACTAGCAACTAACCGCTAACCGCTAACCAACTTTTACATAAAAAAACTCTAAGTAATTTAAAAATCACTTAGAGTTCTTATTTATTTATTAACCTCTCCACTTTTCGAAAAATTCCCGGTTAATTGTTTTAATAAATCAACAGAAGTGCTCGCGGCCTTCGTGTTTTCCTCTTGAATAGCAATGTAAATTTCTTTTCGTTGTATGTCAACGGAGCGTGGGGCTTTGATGCCGAGTTTAATTTGATCGCCTTCAATGGAAAGGACGGTAAGTTCGATATCATCACCGATCATAATTGATTGGTCTTTTTTGCGTGATAAGACGAGCATTTTTCACCCCTCCTTACCGACGGTTTGTGGCATGAGAAGGTGCTTTGTCCCATAGTTCGAGTCGTTTAAGGCGATTTGTTTTCCTTTTTGTTTTTTACTGTTAATGACGACTGGGCCTTGCAAGTTAGCTGTCGTTTCGTTGAATGGATCTTGAACAGTTAAAATGACAAAAAGGGCAACGTTCTCTTCTTTTTCAATTTGTAACGCTTCGATCGTAGAATCGCTGAGCTTTGCTTGATAGTCAGAGAAAAATTGAAACGGCGACACGACGACAAAGCCTAGTTCTGGTGTCACAACTGATTGTAAAATGAAAAACGGCGTTCCTTCGCCAAGTGGAAGCAGGATAAATTTTTTTTCGTCTAAAAAGCTCGGAATACCACTATCGAAATGGATGATTTTTTCTTCGTTTATTTCTACTTCGCCTAAATATCTCGTTTGAATCTTCATTTTTATTCACTCACCACTTTTGCAATTATTGTTAATTCTATTGTACTGCATGTAAAAGGAGTTTTAAACCTAGGTTACGTTTACTTGAAAATTGCTTCATTTAATTTCCTTAGTTAGTGCTACATTTTTTTATATAGGAAAAGTGCCGGTCTCCTCGATAGCACTATTTAGGAAATAACCAATCCTAACATTGCGTTGATTAAGAGAGACAGACACTTTTCGGTTCATTTTATCGTTGTTGATTTACTTGAACGCCAACTGCCTCGAATGTAATGCTTTCCTTTTGTCTCATGTACGTGTTGACTTGCCACGGGCGGTGTTGGATCGTTGGCTCACGTTTTGTGACGTTTATGTCCGGCTCGATCTTATGGACTCTAATTTCAAGGTCATTGGGCTCAAAATGAATTTTCACTTGAAAAGGACGAGGCATTTGAACCATGTTTACTTCGACTGGTGGAAATAGTTGGCTGTTTTGAGCCGCAACTCGAGGAATCATCTCACCACCATTTTCAATTCCCATTAATTGATCACCTTCACGAGACTTCTTAGAGATATATTGCATGATGTTTTGTTTCGCCTTTGTAATAAACTCGTTGGAACTTCTTAATGGGCCTTTTAAATTAGCATCTGCAAACGCTTCGGTTTGATCAATCGAGAGTTTTGCTGCTTTTTGGCTAATTTGGAGTGTTGCGACGTGCTCTTGTTTAATCGTGAGATCAGCATCGTGCTGTTGTATTTCAATATGAGGACGGTGATGGTTCATACCTATTTGACCGTGCGCTGAACTGATTTGTAAATGTGGTACTTGCATCGGACGTCCTCCTTTTTTAATGTATAATTCGCAATTTAAACTTCAAAATTGTTGTAGGCTAGGCTTCGGTGTATGATTTTTGAGTTTTGAATTTTGAGTGTTGAGTGTTGAGTTGTGTTAGTCGTGCTTCGGAGCCTTCTATATTTAATTTATAATTTAAAATGTAGAATTATTGTAAGTGTTGCTTCGAAGTAAAGTAATTAATGTATTTTGATTAATTATAAAGTTATTGGTTAGGGGGTTGCTAATAGTAACTAACTCCTAACCAATTTTTCGCTTTCCAACCTTCCAACTCCCCCAAACCAACTAACCAACAAACCACTAACCAACTATCTCAGAAAATCCATCAACGTTGGTTGGATGATTCGAGATCCGGCAGAGAGGGCGGCACGGTGAACGCTCTCTTGGGACATGAGGTCGATGATGACCTTTTCCATGTCGGCGTCTTCGTTGTTTGATAAGATCCTTTGCGCAATAACTTGTTGTTCCATGATACGATCTTCAATCATTTCGACGCGGTTATAGCGAGCACCAAGTTCGGCTCGTTCGTTGACGACTTTGTCCATTTGGTGGCTAATATTATCAATAAAACCATTTAAATCATTGGACGTCGTAGCTGGATCTTTCAATACTTTTTCTAATCTTAAAATATCACCGAAGAAGTCGTTTGAAAATACATTGCCTGGATTGATGTTAACGGCGATATCGACTCCTTTTAATACTTCGATCGCTACATTTTCACCGTTTGTAGAAACAGCGTTTTTATCAGAAATAACGATATCTGACTTTTTCAAAGGCTCTTGCACTTGTTCGCCGTCCTTATTTTCAAATTGATGGATCACTTTATTTCCATCTTGAATTTCAACGGTTTTAACAGGGTTATTAGGATCCGTCGCAAACGTATTGTTACCGACATAACGGTACAGTTCACCGTTGTACGTCAGTTGGAAATCTCCACCTTCAATGTCGCCTTCTTCACCACGAGGAAGATCTGCTACATTTATATCCATTTTTGCGGGATTGACCGGCGCTGTTGTTGTATTCGTTCCGTTAAAAATATATTTATTGTTCGATTTTGTATTAGCTAAAGAAACTAAGTGTTCACGTAACTGTTCAATTTCTTTCCCGATGTTCGCTCGTTGCGTTGTTTCATACGTATCATTGGATGCTTGGACGGTAAGCTCACGAATACGATGCAACGTTTGAGTCACTTTATCTAAAGTGGCATCAGCTGTGTCCATCCAATTGTATACTTCACCGAGGTTGCGCTGAAATTGTTCGACTTCGGTTACTTGGCTGCGATAGCGCATCCCGTTCATCGCGACCACCGGATCTTGTGATGCTCGCGTGATTTTTTTACCGGTCGCTAGTTGGTCTTGGATTTCCCCTAAATTTTGATAGCTATTGCTCATATGGCGTAACGTGTTATTAGAGAGCATTGATTGAGTGACTCGCATTTATTTTCACCTACTTTTTCAGTGTTGAGTTTTGAGTTTTGAGTTTTGAGTTTTGAGTTTTGAGTTTTGAGTTTTGAGTTAGTTGTGAGTTAGTTGTGAGTATCGCTTCGTAGTCAAACGAGGAGCAACTCTTCACTCTTCACTCATAACTCATAATTACCTACCCGCTGTTCCCATGCCGTTGATGATCCGGTCGAGCATTTCATCGACGAGGGTAATCGTTCTTGCTGCTGCGTTATAGGCGTGTTGGAATTGGATTAAGTTCGTCATTTCTTCATCAAGTGACACGGCACTAACAGAATCGCGGCGTTGATCGACCGATAATCGTAATTGATCAGCGTTACGCATCATCCGGTCGGCTTCGTTTGTGTTGACGGCCATATCACCGATTACCCCTTGATAGAAGCTTTGGACGTTTGTTGTTGTGCCACCGAAATTCAAGTTGGCATCTTTTACGTTCGCTAATGCGAGGGCGTTCGAGCCATCACCAGAAAAACCGATCGCACGTGTACCATTGACGAGATTATCATGCTGCCAAATTGCACCATTTTTATGAATTCCCGTTGCATCAATCGTTAAACCATCGACCGTTGTTACCGTCGCTTCGGAGTCGTTTGTGTTAAACACTGACCAAACAGCCTCATTCATCGTTGCCCAGTCTTCTGGTTCATCATTTAAGAAAATATATTGCCAGCTACCTTCTTCACTTGGGTCCGGCTGATGAAATCTTACAAATAAGTTTTGCGGGTCCGCAGCTGTTCCAGACCCAGAATAAATACCACGAACGGAAGGTCCTTCTTCATCACCGTGGACCATTCTTGCAAAAACACTATCTGCTTTGGCTGATGCAGCAATATTATCTAATCCTTCGATGATCTTATTAGAGAGTTTTAAGTTTGAAGCCGCTCCTTGAAAATCATCTCCAGTAAATACTAGGCTCCCAAAATCAAAAAAATCGATTGGTGGATCTGATTTCTCACCACTTGCAATCTCGTTTAAATTCCAGCCGGCACGATGAACCGCGTTAAACTCTTCAACAAACGTATATACCATTTGGTCAAGGTTCTGAAGCATTTCTGGATAAAGGCCTTTTTCTTCACCGCTCACTAAATATCCATAAGCTTCCATTTCCGCTTTTAATCGACCAACGGCTTTAAATTCTTCGACGTTAAAAATCGAAACGCCACCTGCGGTTTGATAATTAAAATCTTTATTTCCTTCTAGCGCTTTTGAAGAAGCAAAATAAACATTGTTCACCAAACCAGAATCCTCATCATAATCGATTCGTAATTCATTCGTTTCAAGGCGCAGTCCGTCCACTAATGTCACACCCATATCACGACCATTATCATCAATTAATTTAATCGTATATTTGCCTTCAGCAATGTCTAAAGCCTTTCCGCCACTTCCAACAGGCTCGACTTTCACATTGACAATCTCTGACAATCTATCAACCAATAAATCTCGCACATCGTACAAATCGTTCGGTAAATAGCCATGCGGCTCTACTGAGGCAATTTGCTTATTAATATTATTAATTTGGCGTGTCAGTGAATTGACCTCGTTTACCGTTACATCCATTTGGCTCTTTAAATCTCGTTGGATGGTCTTTAAAGAATCAGCTGTATAGTTAAACGTTTCAGCTACTGCAAGTCCTCTTTGGCGTACGACAGATCTTGCTCCTGAATCTTCAGGATGAACCGACAAATCTTGAAGCGCCGTCCAAAAACGGTCAAGAGTTTTCGCTAAACCATCTTCGGAAGGTTCATTCATGATGTCTTCCATTTTTTCTAACGAGACATGACGACCAGACCAATAGCCGTGCTTACTGTTTTCTGCACGGTACTGTGTGTCAAGGAAGTCTTCGCGGATCCGCTGAATCGCTCCTGCTTTTACCCCTGTTCCTAATTGTCCAGGAATATCCGGTCGATTTAGGCCTGCCTTTGGATAAGGCTCTGTTTGTGTGAAGTTCACCCGTTGCCTTGAATATCCTTCTGTATTCGCATTGGCAATATTGTGCCCTGTTGTATGTAAGGCTGCTTGTTGTGTATTTAGTGCCCGACGAGCGGTTTCTAAGCCATGAAATGTCGATCGCATTTTTCTATTTCCTCCGTGGTTTGTTGGTTTGTTGGTTTGTTGGTTAGGTGGTTTGTTGGTTAGATGGTTGGGTGGATGGGTTTTCCAAACCAACTAACTACTAACCAACTAGCCAACTATTTCACGCCTTTGAATCAAATAATGAACGCCCGAGCGGTTCATCGTCTTCTTTATCTGGTCGTCCATAGTTTCCTGTCTCTTGTTCAGGGTGTAGGACATCAAGGGATAAGTTCACAAACCGTAACGAATCTTGAATGAGTTGCTGGTTGAGTTCGTTTTTTTCTTTTAGTTTGGTGATTAGTTGGACTAAATGCTTTTGAAAACTTGATAGTGTCTTTTGTTCCTCTTCGTCGACGTGAGGAAGAAGTTCGGTTAACGTTCCGCTCTCTGTTACTAACCCCTTACTTCGCATAAAAAATAAAACGAGGCGCTGCCGCTCTTGTTCAAGGCGTTGCAATTGTTTTAGTAAAACTGCTTCTTTTTGCATGATTGACTTTAAGTGAGAGATGTCACCTTTGGTTAAGCACGTTGTTTTTTCGGTCGCAAGTTCAAGAATTGCTTCATGAATTTGCACTAATTTTTTCATGTTTTCGATGATTAACTTTGCTGACATCTAATTCACCTCAAGTCTATTCGTTCCAAAAGTCGTAAAACTTTCTAGCCACTTCTTCTGAGTTTACTTTATATTCTCCTGATTGAACTTTTTCCTTTAGTGCTTCAATTTTTT
>SKOL01000136.1 GCA_007120055.1 Anaerobacillus sp. | reverse complement strand
CATTATTGAAGATGACAAAGAGATTCAAAATCTTCTTTCTATCTGTTTTGAACAAGAGGTAATTCCATATTCAATCACTTCATCTGGAAAAGAAGGTGTAGAGATTGTAAAAAAGAAATCACCTTCTCTTATTCTACTAGATATTATGCTTCCAGATATTGATGGAATTGAAGTTTGTAGTCAGTTGCGAATGATTACTAGCTCACCAATTATTTTTATGAGTTGTAAAAATACTGATAGTGATAAAATTTTAGGTTTAAGTATCGGTGGCGATGATTATATTGAAAAACCATTTAGCATTGGGGTATTAATGGCGCGGGTGAAGGCTCACTTAAGAAGAAATCGTATTCTCAAGAAAAAACAATCAACGAATCGTCAAATCTTATTTGATAATATTTCAATTGATAGCAATGCACGTGAAGTATTTCGTGATGGTCAGCAAATTCACTTAACTGCCAAGGAATTCGATCTACTTAAATTTTTAATCCAATATCCAAATCAAGTGTTCTCTTCAGAACAATTACTAGATAAAATTTGGGGCTTGGATACGTATAGCGAAAAAAGAACAGTGGTTGTTCATATGTCATGCCTAAGGAAAAAAATTGAAGAAGACCCCCTAAATCCGAGGCATATCATTACAGTGAGAGGAGTCGGATACAAGTTTGTGGCTAGTTAAAGTAATTAGATTAATCCAACAACAAGCAGAGTTTCTTTTTGCAAATACCGAACAGGTTAATTTTAATAAAGGGGTGATACGTTTGATTCCATTTATTCTGTAGCATAGCACCCCTCCTAACTAGTATAAACTATTAGTTAAAAAAAGAAGATGATTATTCACCTAAATAACCTTTCAGTCAAAATATTCACATGCCAATTTAATTCACTTACAGTTTGCCCCCAAAAAAGATAGGACCACAAAAACGATATAATATTATCCAAATATCGTCGTTTTTATGGATCCTAACTAAATTGTTAGTGACATGAAAATAAAATTAGAAATTCCTACTTTCTTAAACCATTCTAAAATTTATGATTATTCTGCAAATGGCTTAGACAGTTGTAACTTTTTTTCAAAAAGCTTTTCTGGTGAAACAAAAGAATAGCCAAGATCTTTTGCAACAGCCTCATATGTGATTTCTCCGTGTGCTACATTTAATCCCAGTTTTAAAGATTCACTGTCGGTGATTGCTTTGTATACACCTTTATTAGCAATTTGTAACGCATAAGGAACTGTTACATTTGTTAAAGCAATGGTCGATGTTCTTGGTACTGCTCCTGGCATATTTGCTACTGCGTAATGCACAACACCATGTTTTTCATATGTTGGGCTATCATGTGTTGTAATCTGGTCAACCGTCTCTACAATACCACCTTGGTCAATCGCAACATCTACAATAACAGAACCTGGTTTCATTGCTTTTACCATTTCTTCTGTGACAAGTTTAGGTGCCTTTGCACCTGGGATTAATACCGCACCAATTAAAAGATCCGCTTCGACTACAGATTCTGCAATGTTTAATGGATTTGACAATAACGTCTTAATTTGATTGCCAAAAATATCATCTATTTCTCGTAAACGATCAGCGCTTAAATCTAGAAGTGTGACATCGGCACCTAAACCAATAGCGATTTTTGCTGCATTGGTACCTACTACCCCCGCACCAATAATGGTCACTTTGCCACGGCTCACACCAGGAACTCCTGCAAGGAGGATTCCTTTGCCACCGTTTGTTTTTTGTAAAAATTGAGCACCAATTTGCGCAGCCATTCGACCAGCAACTTCACTCATTGGAGTAAGTAGAGGAAGAGTACGGCCAGCGGCTACTGTTTCATATGCAAATGCAATAACACCTTTATCCTTTAACGCTTGCGCTAAAGACGGTTCAGCAGCTAAGTGCAAGTAAGTAAATAGGATTAACCCTTCACGGAAATAATCATACTCAGTAGGGAGAGGCTCCTTCACTTTCATGATCATGTCAGCTCTGGACCATATATCCTCTGCACTTTCAACGATTTCTGCACCAGCACTAGCGTAATCCTCGTTCGTAAAGTTGCTTCCGACTCCTGCATCTTTCTCAACTAATACGTTATGACCAGCTTTTAGTAAGGAAATAACCCCACTTGGAGTAAGAGCAACACGGTTTTCACTATTTTTAATTTCTTTTGGAATTCCAATAATCATCATACATTCCACCCTTTTAATCATTAAGATTATTGAACTAATAGAGAGCTTCGCGATCAATTCATAATCCTCATAATGAGTTGTTGCTTCTACAATCGCTCGTGCAAATTTCTCAGGATTTTCTGATTTAAAAATACCGGAACCAACAAACACTGCATCAGCTCCAAGCTGCATCATCAGTTCCACATCAGCTGGGGTTGCTACTCCACCCGCTGCAAAATTAACTACCGGCAAACGTCCCTCTCTTTTAATTTGCAATAAAGTAAGATTTATTTCTGAATTAAGGATGACAGTAAATCTATTCATCTATTTTGAAATATACAAAGGTAAAAGATTTATTTAAACAGTCTTAATGCTTACCCTACTTCTTACTTTTGATCTTGCAACATCCATTCTTAACTTTCTAAATAAGTAAGTGCATAGTCTAATGCATCCATTGCTTTATCAATATCTTCGTAACTAACATTTAGGGATGCTCCAATTCTCATCGTGTTAGGCATTACCCCGCCAATTAATACCCCTTTTTCAATAGCTTTATTGAAGATAATTTGTGTAGGGAAATTCTCTTGATTCGTTCCGTGTGTAAAGTTTCGGTCGATTTTCACATAAGGTTTTTTAGTCTTGGGATTCACAAGTTCAACGATCCATAAAACTCCAGAACCACCGATACTACCTAGACTCTTATGCTTTTCCTGCAAAGAGGAAAGTTTACTTTTTATATACTCTCCGGCTTTATGAGCTCGCTCAACCAAATTTTCCTCGATCATAACTTCTAAGTTTGCGCAGACAGCCGCCATTGCAACTGGGTGCCCAGCATATGTCGATACGGTTTCCCAGCGATACTTATCCATATGCTCTGCAATTTCCTTGCTAACGATCACACCTGCTGCTGGGAGTGCAGAACTAGAAATCCCTTTACCAAGCGTGATAATATCAGGCTGTACCCCGCAATGCTGATAGGCAAACCATTTTCCTGTTCGACCAAATCCTGTTAAAACTTCATCGTTGATCCAGAGGACCCCATATTCTTTTGTCATTTTTCGTATCTGTCTAAAATATTCAAATGGTTGTATATCAGATCCCGCTCCTTGCGATACTTCCGTGATTACAGCAGCTACTTGTTCAGGTCCATAGTTTTCAATCATGCGACGTGTATATTTGACACTAAATAACTCTCCGTTTTCATCTTTTAGGTAATTCCCATCTGCATCTCGGAAAGTATTAGGAGAAGGGGCCATTAATACTGTACCACTGTTTTGACCAGGAACCTGCAGCGGCAGACTGTCTGTATTCTTTCCAACTAACCCACTTCGATAACTTCTTAGCCGGGTAACCGTAGCAGCCCCGCTAGTCCAACCATGATAATCATATTCACGTGTTATGACCAACGGACGACCCGTATACAATCTTGCAATATTCAGAGCTGTTTCTACTGCTTCACTTCCTGTAGTTACGAATCTAACTTTACCCCAATTTTCATCTCCTAAAATATCCTCTATGATTATCTTAGCTGCTTTCGATTTATAATCAGTTGCAAAAGTATCCCATAAAAATCCATATCTGTCCAAGGCCTCTTTAATAGCTTCATTAATTTTAGGATTTTTCTGACCCACATTTACACAATAAAGTTGATTGAAAAAATCTAATAACTTAGTACCGTCAGGCGTAATTATATAATCACCGTCAGTAGATTCAATTGGCACTGGCTGATATTCATCTTGTGCAACAAACGTTCTCATTATATATTTCTTATCCCACTCTGTTACTTGATCCCAATTAATTTTGCTCACTTATTTCTCCTCCTTGAAAGTAAATTGGTTAAATAGTATCCTACTCGACGTTGACTAATATATGTTAAATAATGACCATATTACTCTCTCTGTTAAGTCCTTCTATTCACCCCCCGTTGTTTTTTTGAAGTTGTTGTTCATCAAATACAAATGTTACTTCAGGCTCCTAATTGATCATCTGTTGCTCCTCATCTTGACCAATATCTACCGTTTTATCTGTTCAAGTAGCCAGCAATGTTGTTATAATAATAAGTAATAGTTAATATGTTACAAATCACATCCCCTTTCAATTATTAGTTATCTGAATTTTAACAACAGTTAGTTAAATCCCTCTTAAGTATTTGTCAAGTCAATCTCAAATTTAAATCAAATACCGTTAATTCTCTTACATTACTAATACAAGGATCTATAATATTGTTAGGGGGAATCTACTATGGAAGAAATTCTAATTGTATTAATGGCTCACGTAAAAGACCTTTAAGGAGAAACAGAATTTTAAATAAAAAACAATCTTCGAACCGTCAAAAAATTGAGAAGCCCTCTTAAATCCAAGGCATATCATTACAGTGAGAGGAGTTGGATACAAGTTTGTGGCTAGTTAAAGTAATTAAACAATCTTTTTTCTTAAAAATCCTTTTAATGATGCTACTTCTAGCAGCTTTTTCATTTCTAACTCTTGGTTTATATACAATGCTAGAAGTAAAGTCTCTATCGGGGACTCTAACCCAAGAGCAAATCAATCGGTCTACTAAAAAAACAATTGAGCATAAGTTTTTGCATTTAGAAAATGAAGCGAAAATAATCGACCTAGGTTTCGAAAAAGTGGAAAAAAACCTCAAATTAATTCAACAACAAGCAGAGTTTCTTTTTGCAAATACCGAACAGGTTAATTTTAATAAGGAAATTACACTAGTGGAAATGGAAGAAGGCTATTTATGGGAGCCTTATATTGGAATTCCAAACGAGAGAGCAAACCTATTTATTAGTTCCATTACTGCTCATGCTGTTGACGAGCTAATAGAGGATTTGCAAAAGGCAAAACAGCTTGAACCTTTACTAAAACAAACCATCGATAATGAGCCCATTCTTAAAGGGGTCTACTTCATCTTGTCAGAATCGGCATGGATTCTCTATCCTGCTATTAACGCTGAAATTGAGGTTTTCAATAATAACTTACCACCTGATATTCGCGTCCAAGATTATGAATTCTATTATATTGCCGACCCAGTAAATAATCCAGAAAGAACAATAAAGTGGACAAATATTTATCAAGATGTTACCCAATGGGACTCGATTGTTACAGCAACTATCCCCGTCTATCTTCCTAATGGTTCGTTACGCGGTGTTATAGGTGCAGATTTTCCTATTGCGGTTATTACAAAACAAATACAAAAAATTGACTTTGATGAACCTAATGCTTTTGCCTATCTCATTGATAAAGGTAGCAACTTTATTGCTGGGGATTTTACCAAATTTAAAAAATACAAAAAGGATATAGTAAATCATCAAGCCATAGAAAAGATTGCAGGGATAGAAGAAGGGATCAAAATTATTGAATCTCAAACAGAAAACTACTTTCACCTATTCTCTCCAATCACAAGCAGCGATTGGATACTTAATTATATAATTCCTGAATCAGACATAATTAATCCGATTATCTTTGAATCCGAAAAGCATACGGAAGAGCAATTAACTAACTTTTATCATCGACTTTTTGCCTTTTTATTCTTTACAATCATTGTGTTAGTCGTCTTATCATATTTCTTTTCAAAATCTGTTACGAAACCTGTGCAAAAGTTAATTAGCATTATAAAAAGAAACCCAAAAGGTAACCATGGAACACAAATTCCGGTTCAATCTACTGATGAGATTGGTAAATTAACACAAACCTTTAACGAAATGAGCACTACGATTCACCAATATGTCATTGAGTTAAACGAACGTGCCGAACAACTAGAGGATCGAGTGATCGAACGAACAGAAGAACTCCAACGAGCAAATAAGGAATTATATCATACGTATAATAAACTAAAAGTGTCTGAAAAGAGCCGATCTGTGCTCATATTGCAAATTTCTCATGATCTAAAAACACCGTTAACAACAATTAAAGGGTATCTAGAGGTTATTAAAAACTACAATCCTTCTGCTGAAGTACAAAAAGAATACGTTTCAACTATACTCTTACAAACCAATCATATTATTCATTTAATTAATGACCTTTTTGATCTTGCGTCTTTTGAGGTAGCTAACTTAAAATTCGAAAAAGAATGAATATCTATAGATTTTGTTATTGAACATGCCGTTGAAATCATATCGAAAGAAAACCATGATAAAGAACTGTTAATATAGACTCAATATGAAGAAGATTTGCCACTTTTATTTGTCGACTTAAAAAAAATGAATAGAGCTTTTCTTAATATTTTAGGGAATGCAATAAAGTACTCAAAACAAAAAGAAAACATCATCATTAACATTGCTGTTTCCCAGAAATTCGACAAAGTATTTATTCATTTTGAGGATAACGGAATGGGAATTGCTGAAGAAAACCGTAAGAAAGTGTTTGAACCGTTTTTCCGAGAAGAGCGAGCCACTAATAAAAAAATCAACGGTAGTGGTCTAGGGATTAGCATTACAAAAAAAATTGTTGAAGGTCATGATGGTGAAATGTTCATCGAGAGTCAAGTAGGAATTGGAACAAAAGTAACTTTTGTTCTACCAGTGATCGAAGAACACTTTGAAAATGAAGCAGCACTTCCTTAACAAAAATGTGTAAGGAAGTGCTAGTGCCGGTGCTAGCTTCCAAGACGCCATTAATAACGGAAAGTTCCAAGGAATAATTTGGCCTACTACTCCAAGTGGCTCATTAAAATGATAAGCAATCGTGTCAGTATCTTCGATAGCGAAAGGTTCTTTTTCTACCTGCTTATATCTGCTTGCTTACTATTAATCGGTTATTGCTCCTTTTGAAGCTGATGAAACTGACCGAGCATACTTAGCTAAGACCCCCCTTAAATTTTGCTCTGGAGGACTCCAATCCTTTAATCTTTCATTAAAATCTTCTGGAGAAACATCAACAGCAAGTTCTTGTAATTCACTATCAATTGTAATCATATCTCCTTCTTTAATTAATGCAATTGGACCACCAACCTGTGCTTCAGGGGAGATATGACCAACTACTAATCCATGTGTTCCCCCAGAGAATCGACCATCTGTAATTAAACCTACTTTTTCTCCAAGACCCTTACCGACCACAATCGCTGTAATTGATAACATCTCAGCCATTCCAGGTCCCCCCTTAGGTCCAACGTATCGAATGACAATGACATCTCCAGGATTGATCTCATTATTTAGAACAGCATTTGTTGCATCTGTCTCTGAATCAAAAACACGAGCAGGCCCTGTTATTTTTTTAATTTTCAAACCAGACATTTTTGCTATTGCACCATCAGGAGCTAAATTACCCTTTAGAATAACTAATGGTCCTGTCTCACGTTTCGGATTGTCAAAGGAGATAATTTCTTGCCCCTCTTTTAAAGGTTGAATTTCAGATAGATTTTGCTCTATTGTGTTACCGGTTACTGTTAAACACTCTCCATGAAGTAGCCCTTTATCAAGAAGTAACTTCATTACGGCAGGTACTCCACCAATTTCAGATAGATCTTGCATTACATAACGACCACTTGGTTTTAGGTCTGCTATATGGGGACCTTTTTTACGGATACGTTCAAAATCATCTAAATTAAGGTCTACATCAACTGTATGGGCCAATGCTAATAAATGAAGGACAGCATTGGTTGACCCTCCAAGAGCCATTACAACAGCAATAGCATTTTCAAAAGCTTTCTTCGTCATAATATCTTTAGGAGTAATTCCTTTATTTAATAAATTCATAATAGCTTTTCCTGCTTTTATACAATCTTCTAATTTTTCTTCTGTCTCTGCTGGGTTTGATGAGCTTCCAGGTAAACTCATCCCCATAGCTTCGATTGCCGATGCCATTGTATTCGCTGTGTACATCCCCCCACATGAACCAGCTCCTGGGCAAGCATGACATTCAATTTTATGTAGTTGATCACGGTCAATATCTCCGTTATTGTATTTTCCTACTGCTTCAAAAGCAGAAACAATATCAATGTCCTTCCCATCTACATTCCCCGGTCGAATAGTTCCCCCATAAACAAAAACGGCAGGTAAATTCAAACGCCCTATTGCAATCATGCACCCTGGCATATTTTTATCGCATCCCCCAATTGCAACTACCCCATCGTAGTTCTGAGCGCCTACAACTGTTTCTATAGAATCTGCAATGACTTCACGGCTTGGTAAGGAAAAACGCATCCCCTCTGTCCCCATAGAGATACCATCTGAAACTGTAATCGTATTAAAAATAAAAGGAGTTCCCCCTGCATCTAAAGCACCTTTTTTTGCTTTTCTAGCTAATTCATCAATATGCATATTACATGGGGTAACCTCGCTCCATGTACTAGCAACTCCTACAAAAGGTTTATTAAAATCTTCATCTTTAATCCCCATTGCCCGTATCATTGCACGATTTGGGGCACGGTTTATATCATTAAAAACAGAACTTCGAATTTTAGATGTATTGTTATTCATTAAACTAAATCTCCTTACATTTTTTGAGAATTATAAAATGCTTCAGGTTCCTGGCCTAACCTTTCGATTACAGCGTTTGCAAATTCTTTTGTGCTTACTTTTTGTTTACTTGTTCCTTCCTTATAAATATCGTATGTGCGAATACCATCTTCTAAGGTTTTTAGCCAAGCATTATGGACTTTAGCTGAAACCTCTGGCTGGCCAATATGTTGTAGCATCAAGACTGCACCTTGAAGAAGGCCGAATGGATTCGCTAAGTTTTGAGCTGCACGCCGTGGTGCAGAGCCGTGAATAGCTTCAAACATTGCACATTGATCCCCAATATTAGCAGAGCCTGCGATACCAACCGAACCATAAATTTGTGCAGACACATCTGACAAAATATCACCATATAAATTAGGCATAACGATGACATCAAATAATTCTGGACTATCTGCTAGTTTTGCAGCACCGATATCTACCAGCCAATGTTCTTTTCAATGTCTGGGTATTCTTCTCCAATTTCATTAAACACCTTTGTAAAAAGTCCATCCGTTAATTTCATAATGTTATCTTTTACAAAGCAAGTTACCTTTATACGGCCTTGACTGCGTACGTATTCAAATGCATAACGTACTTTTTTTTCTGTACCTGGTCTGGTAATAAGTGTACCCATAAACAACATATCTTGTGGTTGCCTATGTTCTTTAACTATCGTTTGTTTTAGAGTTATAGAATATTAAGTACGCCTTTACGTTTTTTTTTTTCGATTGAGCTAACCTTAGATAGCTTATCTAATCTTTTTAGTTGCAATCACAAAACGATTAAAATTTTTTGTGCATTATAAAGTGTTTTACTTTAATATGTCATAAAAATCATTAATTACATCTAGAAAGCAATCTGTTGTTGACTTTAGAACTACATCACGATGGTATGCAATATAAAATTGTCTTGTTAAATGTACATCTTTAATAGGATAGGCCTTTAGCGAACCTAATTTTAACTCCTTTTTGATTGCATTTTTAGATAATATTGAAACTCCTAAACCACATTCTACAGCTGACTTAACCGCCTCAGTACTACCAAGATTTAAGACTATATTTAGCTTATTTGGATTTAAACCCTTTTTAATTAAGTGTTGTGTCATTACTGCTCTCGTACCAGAACCTTCTTCTCGTAATATAAGAGGTAAATTTACTAACTCCTCTAAAGATACATTTATTCTACCATTATCAAAAAATCCTTCTTTAGCAACTAAGATGAGCTCATCTTCCATAAATGGCTCAAGAATGAGATCCGGATCTTCAATGTGAGCCTCGATTAATGCTAAATCTAACACTTGATCTTTTATTTTTCCAATGATTTGATGAGTATTAGTAATTTCAATAGATAATTCAATTAAGGGAAATTGCTTTTT
>SKOL01000104.1 GCA_007120055.1 Anaerobacillus sp. | reverse complement strand
TTCTTCTTTTTCGCCTGTATAACGTTCTTCCGACCTCGAATCGATCAATACAACATTTTTATCATCTAAGCTTGACTTGACTTCTTCCATCGTAACAAGCATTTCCTTTTTTACATCAGCTTTAAATGTAGCTCGTTCTGGTCTTTTTATTTTTGAAGTCGTCACAAATCCTTTCTTTTTCCAACCGGAAAGGCCTTCTCCTAAAATTACGACGTCTTCGTGACCTAAAAACTTTAACATCCACCAAAGTCGAGAAGCCATCGCTCCCCTTTGATCATCATAAGCTACCACTTTTTTCTTACAATTTATCCCTACACGACTAAAGGTTTCTACCATTTCTTCAATCGTAGGCAACGGGTGCCGTCCTCCGTGTTCACCAATAGAAGCCGATAGGTCCTTTTCTAAGTGTAAATAAACAGATTTTGAAATGTGTTCCTCTTGATAGGCTTCCCATCCCTTTTCAGGATCGCCGAGTTGAAATTGACAATCAATGATGACGAGATCGGGATCTTCTAAATGTTCCTGAAGCCACGCTGCATTAACAATATTTTTAAAACTCATTCGTATGTCCCTCCTCTTTTTCCAAAACAAATCGAAGTAATTTCATTATTTATGTACTTTAATGAATTTCATAATTCATTATTTTCGCCACGAAGATCAATATATAGTTGCGTCAAAACTACTCGCAAACTATATATTGCTTGATGTGGCTCGTTTTTGGTAATTATGAAATTCACTCACTTAACTATACCTTTCATTGTAGCACATCGGCCGTTCGGGATCTTTTCACCACTTTAACGTTCATACAGCACAAATACGTCAACTTTCTTCTATTATAATATCTTCGTAATTGATGACAGAAAGTAATTCATCTAAATCAATGATTTCAAAAGGAAAAGTGACCCCTTTTAGTTTTTTTGCCGCTATCAATTTTGCGATTGCCGCGGTAATGCTTGCCGTAGTATGATAGTCAGAAAACGTTGATAATGTTAAAGTCTTCGTAGATTGTTTAACGTTGATTGTTCCTTTCACTTTTACAGTTAAATATGCATCTTCACTTTTTTCCGGATTATGTTTCACAACTTTTGAAAGGAATTTACTTTTTTTAAGTTTAAGGACCCTATGGATAATACCAAGTCTTTTCATCAACGAAATTTGTTTGTTAAAAACAGGAGCGTTCCATGCTGTCCAATAGTGAATGTTCTCGATTGTTAAAGATTGTTTTAAAAAATTCGCTTCCGCATGATGAATGAGTCTTACTTCTCGTTGATTGCACAAATCTAGAAAGTACATCTTTCTTTTTTTGGTAAAACCACTTACATTTTCACCTGTAGGATCATCCACACGCTCGGAAATGATTTTTAACATATCTAATATCCCTGTCACTCCTGCTTTGGCATTCGTGTTTTGCAGTAACCCGATATTTACTTCATCGATTTTTTGAAATTGCGAAACTGCTTTTTTTACCATTAACCCAGATAACCCTGGAAAGAATCCAGACATTACAACAGAAGCGACATCATTTTTTACCGCATCTGGATGAAAGCATTTAACCTTTTCAACAAAGTCCGTAAAAGGAGTAACATCGATACATGTAATCCGATTTTCTATACAAACTCTTTGAATGTGAGGTTGTTGTTGTTTTAAAACGACGATCACACTGTCGACATTTTGGATGGCTGCTTGAATACTTTCTTCTTTCGTTACGTCTAAATAGCGAAATTCAACATTGTTATTAATAGTTGCTGCCTTTCTCTTCCCTCTGTCTACGTTGTAATCTGTAATGACTAAACGAATTTTACCTTGGAAAATTCGGAATAACTCTTGACAAATGAGGATACCGAGAACTCCAGCACCACCAACAACCATCACTTTTTTCATCATACTTTCCCCCATCAATTATTATGATTTCACATATCGCCAAAGTAATAATCCAAGTAAAATCCCAAAAGGAGTCCAAAAGATCGCATTTGCGATAATGTCAGCAACATCATTAAACAAGACCGATTCTTCGTACTGCTGGCCGTCAAATAATAGATCCAATAAGTAGCTTCCAATCGAATAAACTATTCCGTACGCTAACCCAAATGTACAGCAAAATCTCCATTTTTCTTTTTTTCTCTTTTTATTTTCTTCTATATTCATTATTAATTTCATTTCCCTTCATTAAAAAAAATAGAAATTAGAATTCGGAAAAGAGCTATTGTAATTTATAGATTTTCAAACCGACCTAATTTAATCCGTAGTTATGACAGCTATCGAAAAGTTATCTTGCTCAATAATTAGCCATACAGTTTTTCCGTCTTTATCAAAAACATGTTTTGCACCCATTCGTTGTTCTTTTAACTCATTCCATCCCCATGTTTCAATTTCTTCGATATACCGTTTTGGCGAAGTTAACCCTTGCTCTCCTCCGATATTTTTTAACTCATAGTAAGCAAAGGTATCTACCATTGGGTTGTTAGCTGTCCGGTCAGAAGTGATTTCTGCATTTTCAGGCACAGGAAAGTCTTGCAATATTTCAGACTCGACAAATCCTAAACTTTCATCATAGCGACTACCACAAGCTAC
>SKOL01000560.1 GCA_007120055.1 Anaerobacillus sp. | reverse complement strand
TGCTTTTTCTAGCCTTATTTGCGTTAAATACTCTATAAATGTAAGATTAAAAGCTATTTTGAACATCTTACTAAAATAATAGGAGCTTACTTGTACATAAGATGCTACTTGTTCAAGAGTTAGGTTTTGCGTGTAGTTTTGATCAATATATGACTTAGCTTGATTCATTAAACTATTTTTTTCTATTTGCCTTCGACTATTTACGATAGAAATATAATCTTGAAGCTTTTCATAAGAAACTTGCTTTAATTCATCTATTGATTCAGTATTTTCGAAATATAGACTATCTTGTTGAAGTATACTGAGATCATCTATTACATGTGATAAAACAATAAAAAACTCTTTCATATAACGTTTCACTTCATTCATTTCACTTTGACAATAACTATAAATGTCTCGAAAAAAAACTTCGAACTGTTGAAGAGAATCGTGATAATCTCCATTCTTAACTGCTTCAATTAATTGTTTTTCTCTATCATATGGAAATTGGATTTTATTTTTATTACCACTAGTTTCAAATGAAAATTTATAATTTTCATTACTCTTTTTAGAACACTCATCTAAAGCTATTAGTGCTTCAAAATATGATCTACGGAAGTCTTCTACCTTTTCGTATAAACTACCTACACCAACATTCAATACAATATTTTTTGACTTAGATTGTAGTACATCACTTATTTTGTTAATAACATGTCTACAATACTCTTTATAAAGGTGTAAAACCTTCATTTTTTTATTTATTGACAAAAATAAAACTGGAATTTTACAACCAATCATCGGCCCGATAATTATTTGTTCCTCTGCGCTTTCAGGAAATCTTTCTTTAATAAAATGATATAAACTTTCCTTACTTTGTTCATTTATATTTACTTCGATTGAAAATATCATAACAAAACCTAATTGTTTAGCTTGATTAATGCCTATATGCTCTAAAAATTGATCGTATTCTCGACCATAATGATGATCAAAAAATAAAGAAGCAATCCATTCTGTTTGAACAAATGATTGAGTTTCATATATTTGTTCTTTTAATTTCATGTTTTCTTGCCTTTTTCTTCTTTCATCATTTATTTCTTGTAATACTCGATTTACTGCTTCAACAATTTCATTTTTGGGGCAAGGCTTTAATAAATATTCTTTCACCCCAAATCGCATAACCTCTTTAGCATACTCAAACGTATTAAACGCCGAAACCATAATAAACTTTATTTTAGGATCTATACTAGTAATCTCCTTAACGGCATCGACCCCACTTATTCCTGGCATTTTTATATCCATTAAAATAAGATGAGGTCTTAGTTCCTCAGTCAGTTGAAGCGCCATCCTACCACTAGCTGCTTCGCCAACAATTTCTAAATCAACAATCCGTGTAGTTAAAAGCTTCCTCAACGCTTTTCGTTCAATTACTTCATCGTCAACAATCAATACTTTGAATGGCATAGTTTCCTACTCCTTCATACTCTCTTGATTATACTGGTAAAACAAAGCGTACAGTAGTTCCTTTCCCTAGTTCAGATTGGATCTCAACTATATTTTTTTCCTGATAAAATATTTCCAATCGTTTAATAACATTTTTTATTCCTAATCCAGTCGAATGACCGTTCTCTTTCTTCTTGTCTAACAGTTTATTATCATTTGCATCATTAATATTTAATATATTTTTTACTGTCTCTTGATCGATTCCAACACCTGTATCTATAACCTCTACAACAATAGAAGAATTCTTAAAATATATTTGAAGCCTAATTTCTCCATCCCCATCAAAACCTTCTAAACCATGAATGAATGCATTTTCAATAATAGGTTGAAGTGTTAATCGAGGGATTTCTAATGACAAACACTCTTCCTCTACATTTATTATAAATTGAACACGATCTCCAAATCTAGTCTGCTGTATAAAAAAATAGTCCTTTACAATTTTTACCTCATCTTGTAAAGTCGTTGGCGTATTAAGAGAGCCTAAATTGTAACGAAGAAGAGATGCTACCGATTCTACCATTTCACTCGTTTGTTCTGCTTCTTCTAAATAAGCCATCCTAGAAACGGTATTTAATATATTATAAAGAAAGTGGGGATTTATTTGATTTTGTAAACTTCTCAGTTCCATCTCTTGTAAAGCATGCTTTAATTCATAATTTTTTTTCATTTCTTTTATTAAAAGTCTTGTATTTTGACGCATTTTATTAAAAGCATTAACTAAATAATATAATTCATCATATGCTTTCACTTTAATATCTTTTCCGGAGAAATTTCCTTTAGATAACTCTTTAGCAGCTTTTGAAAGTTTTTCAATAGGTTTTGTTATACTATTAGCAAACCATAACGCATACAAAATAGATAATAGTAATCCTGTAATTAAAATGGATAGACCTAATAGCTGTAAGTATCCATATTTTGTATTCAGATTAATATAATATTCATGATAATAAGTGAGCTCTTGGTCTAGTAACTCCATTGTTACCCCTTGAATATACCCTGCAATTTTTTCAGCTCTATTAAAATGATAGACATAAATGTCTATTTCGAATTGCTCAAATGAATTTATCGTCAATTCTACTTCTTCAAGGAAACTTTCA
>SKOL01000024.1 GCA_007120055.1 Anaerobacillus sp. | reverse complement strand
GAGGTGTTTAGCTACGAGTTTTTATATGAGTATTACATGTATGCGTTAGTGAACACGATTCAAGAAGTCGTTTTTGAAACGGAAAATGACCCTATCAATCTACCTAATGATGTTTACGAAGTCGATTATTTACCAAGACTATTAAAAGAACAACTGCCACGTTTAAAAGGAGAGAGATAAATGACATTAGATATTATTCTTGTCATCTTAGTCGTTTTACTATTTAGAGAGCTTGTCAAAACGAAAAGTGAACTCAGTGAGATCAAGGAGTATGTAAAGAAAATCGCCGAAAAAGAGTAGGAAAAGTATTCTGGTTATTTTTTGGAGAGGTGAAATAGGTAAGAATAATGAAGGGAAATGAAAAATATTCAAGTAGCAGTGGCAAAAAGTACAAGCACTGCTGTGTGAAAAAAACAGCAAAAAACAGCAGGTAATCGATGAATTAGCCGCAAGACGAAAAGCAAAGCAAAGTAAATAAGTATATAGGAAACTAAGGTAACTCACTATCTATACTAGTGAGTGCCTTAGTTTTTTTGAGCCCAAATTTCAGAAATTTTAGCACAAAAGTAGTTAACAACCTATATTTTATAATTGAACTGAAGTTTGGGGGTGAATCGATGGCAGTCATAAAAGCAAACCAAAAGGATAGGAAAATGTTAGCAAGGCTAATTCGTGCAGAAGCAGAGGGTGAAGGAGATTTAGGAATGCTTAAAGCAGGGAACGTCATGGTAAATCGAGTTCGTTCAGCTTGCTTAGACTTTGAACATATTAATACCATTCCTTTAATGACGTATCAATCTCCAGGTGGTTTTGAAGCAGTTTTACACGGTTATTTTTACCAACGTGCAAGAGAAAATGAATTACGTTTAGTTAACAAATTAATTAAAGGAAATCGTTATCATCCTGCGGAATTTGCGTTATGGTTTTTTAGACCGGATGGTCCTTGTCCTGAGCAATGGTGGGGACAATGGAATTCAGGGAGATTTAAAGAGCATTGTTTTTATACACCGTTAGCTAGTGAATGTCCAAGTGTTTACCAAACTTTTTAAAAAAAGAATGGAGTGACGAATAAAGTGTATTATCAGCCTTATCAATCGTATCAACCTTATCAAAATGGAGCTAGTCAATCAGCTGCAAGCCAACAAGGAGTTAATCAACGAATTAATCAACCAACTGCTAATCAAGCAGTGACAAACCAGCCTATTTCAAACCAACCATTAACTAATCAACCGATTACAAATGCACAACCAAACTTCAATGTAAATAACGGAGGTCAAAACGTAACACCGAGAAGTTGTTCTGATCAGTCATCGCAAAGAAGAATTCCATTTCACCAACTTCCGCAAGTACCAGTTGAAGGAATGTTACCGCTTGAAATGTCTTATATCGAAAATATCCTTCGCTTGAACCGTGGAAAAATTGCTAGAGTTTATATGACATTTGAAGGTAGAGTTAATGAAAATAGACAGCAAATGTTTGAAGGAGTAATTGAAGCAGCCGGGCGAGATCATATTATTTTGAGTGATCCACAAACAGGACAACGATTTTTATTACTTATGGTTTATTTAGATTATGTTGAGTTTGATGAAGAAATTGAATACGATTATCCTTTCGCTTAAAAAATCTAGATACCAGAACAATTGAAGCGAGTTAAATCGTTACGATTAAAAAATAAATGGGGTTGTCCAAAAAAGTGTCAAACACCACTGGGAGTTTACTATCACAAGTTGGTTACACTGACGGAACAACCTCATTTTTTGAACTAAACGAGTAAATTTCATAATTATCTAAACTGAGCCATATAAACTGTATGTAGTGCAAGCAAATTAACGCAACTACATACAGTTACTTAATGCGATTTGTGAAATGCATTAAAACCTTTAGAAAAAGTCCAAAAATGCCGGATCTTTTTCTGGAATGGCCCTCTCTAGTAAAGTAACTTCCTTTTTTGTTCCAGTAATCTCTTCAAACTGCAATAGTGTTGAAGGGGTTTGGTAGTTTAGTAACATGGTAGCTAAGCTACGAACCGAACAAGTAATACCACGTTTAGGAGGATGGCTGCATGATGCGCCTTCTTTTGATGCTGGGAACTGTTTTACTTCGTTGTTACTTACAAAAAATGTTCCTGTATTCCAATCACAAAAAGAATCTTCTATATGAAAGACAATTGTTTCTTCATCTTTCAAATCAAATGGATACATAGAGAGGAACTGTTTCACATCAACAATTCGCGCCATAAAATAAGGCTCAGTCTTTTGATCGACAAGTGGCTCACCCATAAAAAACAGTGCCGGATCCTTGCCGAAGGTCCTATATTCAACAGAGTCAGCCATCGAATCATGGTTAGAAATAAAGTTCCAAAGTTGCTTCCAGGCTGCAGTTGTTAAGTAAACTAGTTCGGTTATTTTCATTTTACGTTCTTTTACATCATACTCGATATACCCTTGTGCTTCGTTTTGCTCATCATAATAGACCGCGATTTGCCCTTTTAGGTTGTCGAAAATTCTCTCTTTCCACCATTTCTCATCACGCACTAGCATCCCGTTAAATTCGAGAGCAAAACGTTGATAAATATCGTT
>SKOL01000155.1 GCA_007120055.1 Anaerobacillus sp. | reverse complement strand
GTTTTATTCATCACTAAACTTCTCGCTAATGAATTTGGACTATAATTTAGTTGTTCTGCAACTTCTTTAATTTTCTTTCGTGTGTTTTCATTAACATCGCTGTAGCCATTTAACGCTCGCGATACAGTTGTGACTGACACACCTGCAACTTTCGCAATATCTTTAATGGTTGCCATGTTTGTTCACAACCTTTCCGAAACGTTTTGGTTTGTTTTGCATTTATAGAATAGCACACGATAAAAGCGTTTACAACAACTTTTTTTCAAAAACAATTTTGGTAATTATTGTTCCTCTTTTCAAAGCTGTTAATTCTGTTAGGCACTAATTATTAGCTAGTGTCGCTCAATTATTTTAAAAGCTCTCACAAGCTAAATAAGGGCCAAGCATTTGCTTGGCCACGACTATATAAACTAATAGTATTTGCCTTTCAAAAAAGCATCTATTTAAATGTGTTCATATTACGTATGATAAACAACCGTGTAAGCATTAAGCTCGTTGCCACTTGCTGGACTATCATCGCTAGCAGCTTTACGTTCTTTATGCGCTTTTCTGAAAGCGTCCCCTTCTACCCAAGCACGATAAGCTTCTTTTGATTCCCATTTTGTAAAAACTACTTGCTTTCCATTTTCATTTTCATGGTCTAAAAATAAATATTCTAGACACCCAGGAACTTTTTTCATTCTTTCTGCACTTTGGCTAAACCGCTTCTTCATTTCTTCTTTTCCTTCTTTTGGAACATATAATTCGTTCATTACTACGTACATAATTGATGACCTCCTTTTAAATATATTATACAAGCACAGTGCAAATAGTTGAAACTTTTATTCACATTGTTTTAATTTTCATTTATAATGAAAGAATAACCTGTAGAACTTATTCTTTCTAAGGGAGGATGAATAACAATGGCAACATTTTTAATCTTTGGTGTTTGTATAGCATTTTTAGCTGCCATCTTAACTGCTGGATATAACGAAAAACCTAAGCGTCACTAAAAAATACATACGAAAAGGCTGACTCAAAGTGTCATTCATTCCGTACTATTTTTAGCTAAATGAAACTAAAATAGTATTTTCCCGGAAGCGATTAGACGCTTGTGAGCAGCCTTTTTGTTTTTTCTTAAGCAAGATACCTCTTTACATTTGCCAATTATTGATTATCAATAATTTTAACGGCTAAAGGGAAACTTCTGTTGGCGCAACGCTTCATACACGACAATCGCAGCAGTATTCGAAAGGTTTAGTGACCTTACTTTATCCGTTTGTGGAATTAATAAACAACGATCTACATTTTTTTCTAGAACATCATTCGGTAATCCTGTCGTTTCTCTTCCAAATATAAAGAAATAGTCGCTTTCTTCATCACTATAATCAAAATCGGTATAATACTTTTCCCCTACTGTTTCGATAAAATAAAAGTACGCTTCTGGGTAAGTTTCAAATAGTTCATCTAACGAATCATAGTAGTTAATTTTTACATTTGGCCAGTAGTCACAACCTGCCCTTTTAAGCATTTTATCTTCAGTTGAAAACCCTAACGGACGAATTAAATGTAGCGATGTTTCAGTTCCGGCACATGTTCTTGCGATATTGCCTGTATTGGCAGGAATTTCAGGCTGATATAAAACGATATGTAACCCCATTATTTTCACCTCAATTTGTTAACACCTTTTTAAGACTAAACTTTATTATAGCATTACCAAATCAGAGAGAAAAGTACTTCGAGGTCGCTATATCGTTAACCGTCAATAATATGAAAAAATTTATATTTAATATTAGGGGTCCAAGCTGTTGAGTCTTCATATGCCCAATATCTCATTCGGCTGTTTGTTGTTTGAGCATTTACTAACGGCATATTATTTTCATCTTTTGCGACGACGATGGTATTATGTTGCCACCTGCCATCACCATCAAAATCGTAACAAATAACGTCCCCCTTCATTAACTCTTCTGGTTTTGACATTTCCTTAGCTCTCAATCCTGTTTTTGCTCCGCTTAAGTGCCAGCGCAGTGAATGAGCAACCGTCCAACTTAAACTCCAATTTTTATGACGGTACCACCAGCCCTTGTTTCGATTCGGATGACCTGTCATCGGGGCGCCACCAGCGTGTAAACATTGTGAGACAAAGTTCGTACAATTATCTTCAAATTTTTTATATTGTGGATTGTAATCATCCCACCAACGTTCTGCGTATCGAACGGCCTCTAACCTTGAGTATTCAAATCTTACTTCCTCAGTTGATAGATCTCGATCTAGACTTTGCGGTTTCTCGCTTGTTGGCTGCTTTTCGTTTACAAAAAGATAATCGTCAATTAATTCTCCCCTTGAAAAAATTGCCTTTCTCTCTTCAAATCTTTCTTCTATATAAAATTTGTTTTTTTGCTTAATTAAATGCTGAAAAATGAGAAGGTAATCTGCTTCGCGGATGCCATCAACTTCTTGACTACGAATTACCCTTCCATCGACCATCGACTTAACGATTTTTGCATCGCGTTTTTCAACACTTTTCATTTTCCTTTGAAAACATTGCTGTTCATCTTCCCTTATGTAACTGTTACGTACATTGGAAGTGTAAGATTCGTT
>SKOL01000523.1 GCA_007120055.1 Anaerobacillus sp. | reverse complement strand
TAAAATGATCATCAAATACCCAAATACAACGCCAGTAAAAAAAGCTTCAAAAATAAAGAAAAAAGAAACAGGGCGAATAAAAAGCGTTTTTATAAATGTATTTCTATAAAGGATTAAACAATCCGTAAACGCTTTTTGCCAACGAATTCTTTGTTTATACAAGTCTATTAGTTCTTCAGGGACCTCCGTATAGCATTTTGCTTCTGGAATAAATAATACTTTTAAGCCTTTCCTTTCATTTACATAATTCTGCACTTTTAATGTAATATCTATATCTTCTCCTACCGTATTTCGAAAGCCCCCTACATGTATCAGTACATCTCTTTTGAACATCCCAAATGCTCCGGAAATAATCGCTAATGCATTAAGTTTTGCAAGTGATGCTTTATAAATATAAAAACCTTTAAAATACTCCAAAATTTGACATCTAACAAATGTATTTAATCCCATTGTTGGCCTTAAATTACCTTCATCTATCTTTCTCCCCTGTAGAATATGAACGATTCCACCCGCTGCTACTACTGTAGGATTTTGAAATACTTTATTAATTAATGGCAGTGCTCCCTCATCTAAAATACTATCCGCGTCTAGAGTAATAATTAATTCATTAGATGAATAAGTTATTCCAGCATTTAAAGAATCTGCCTTACCCCCATTAACCTTATCTATTACTATTACGTTTTTAAATTTTTTTGATCTATAAATTCCTAATACTGGTTTAAAATCTAGTAATGCCTGTTTTTCTTTCAACGTTATTTCTAAATCTAATAGCTCTGTTAAAAGCTTAAATGTATGATCTGTTGAACCATCATTAATTATGATATATTCAAAGTTTGAGTAGTTTAAATTTTTCATTCCGTATATCAATGTTTCTATAATTGATTGTTCATTAAAACATGGGACCAATATACTAATTGTTTTTTCTGATAACGGTCTATCCCTCTTTAAATAATCAGGCTTTCTTAAATGTATAAAAAAAAAGGAATTAATCATATGGAATATTGGGAATATTGTGCAAATAGCAAAGATAATAAGTATAGTTATTTGAAACATAGCTTCCATAATTACTTTCCTACTTTCTTATAGTATTTTACATAATCTATTGAAAATGAGGCAGGAAAAACAGTGCTTGAATCAGGATATCCTGGCCAATCTCCCCCAACTGCTAGATTTAGTACCAAGTACAATGGCATATTGGGAATGTTATTGTTAACTGTAAACACTAACTGATCATTTATATACCACCTTACTTCATTCTCATTCCACTCTATTCCATAAATAGGCTCTTCGGTTAAGTTTGTATTTTCTATTTTGTTAAAGATTTTCTTTAGCTCTCCCTCTTCTCTCCAGTGGTAAACCTGATAAATTAGATGTGGTTTATGCCCAACAACTTCCATTATATTTATTTGAGGTATATTGTCCTTTTCATCAACCGGTAACATCCAGATTGCAGGAAAAAGCCCTTTCCCAGCAGGGGATTTCCCTTTTACCTCTACCTTTCCATAGAGAAAATCAACTTTTCCCTTAGTATCAATAAGTCCAGATGTATATTTTTTTGAATGTTTTTCCTCATCTTTAGCAATTAAGTGTAGCTTATCCCCCTTTATTTCAACATTCTTAGGATTATAGGCCTGAAGTTCATTATTATAGTTTTCTATACGTGAACTTGCCGTCCATATTTTCGTATTCAAGCTGCCACCGCTAAAATCTTCGAAAAAAACAAGTTCCCATCCATCTTTAGATTCACAGTTTATATAACTATCAAATTCTCCTTTTTTAGATTGCTGCTCCTCAAATAATGAAGAAGATAGATTCTCATCACATGGAGAAACATTCTTTTCATCCTTCTCGACATGTTCATATAAATCTCCATTTAGTAAAGTGACGGAAAGTAGAAGAAAATAGGTAAAAACCACTTTTCTGTTTATAACACTCACCTACTTCACATGTATTTTCACCAATGTAGTATTTCTTCATTAAATTACTTTTTAATATTTACACACTTAAAATAGTGTTTATAGAACTATATGTATTGATTCTTTCTTTATTCCTGGAATGTAGTCTTTTTATCCTAGGAATTTTTTAACTCTATTCACTTCATCGTAGAATGACCTTCAGTTAGACAAACACACCAGAGACCACCTGCTATGGTGGTCTCTGGTGTGTCATTTATAGTAATTTTTTTTGACTAAAAAAGGACAAAGGTTTAAATCAAATACAGAGATATTTAAGAGGAAAGTTGTATATTAAAATCGAAAGAAAGGCTGCTCATACCGTCAAATACGAGAACATTTGGGGGTTAGAGTAATGCTATAAGTTCCGGGTGGACAAGAGATTTCAAACTGAAGAAGCAGATGAAGACACACGCGCTGGTAATAAAATTAAAAGCGTTTAACAAGAGATGTTACTCCCAAATAGCAGATAGAAGTTCACCATACAATTCTTTTTCTATAACTAACCCTATGGTGTGAGGTGTTACAACTGTTAATTTTGGAACAATAATATTCCCTGCATGATCAGTAATATCATTCTTTAATCTACAACCGACCAAAAGCTCCTCCTCTTTGACTTTCCAATGATC
>SKOL01000389.1 GCA_007120055.1 Anaerobacillus sp. | reverse complement strand
GAAGCCTTGAACAAGATTTACTTCTTCTCCTAATAATACATCTACTTGCTCCTCTTTCTCTACTCCTTCTACTACAACCTTTAATTCTAAATCTTTTGCTAATTGAATAATTCTTCTTAAGATAAAAGCGTCTTTTGCATTACCGGGAATTCTTTTGATAAAAGCCTTATCAATCTTTAAAACATCGAAAGGAAGTTCTCTAATATAAGTTAAAGAAGACAAACCTGTTCCAAAATCATCTAGAGCTATTCGAACACCTAATGATTTTAATTCTTCTAAAATATCTAATGAGATAGATATATCTTCCATTACAGCAGTTTCCGTAATTTCTAATGTTAATAAGCTAGGGTTAATTCCTGTTTTCATTAAAGTCTCTTTTATTAAGTTTACAAGAGTTGTCTTATTATAAAAAAGCATCGAGGAGATATTAACAGCGACGCTAATATCAGACCATTTTGCTAATTCCCTACAAGTTGTTAGTAATACCCACTCTGTTATCTCTTTGATTAATCCATTATTTTCAGCAATTGTAATAAACTCAACAGGAGAAATTAAGCCTAGATCTGGATGTCTCCACCTTACTAAAGCCTCTATACCTACTACTTCATTATTAGCTAACTTTATTAATGGCTGATAGTTAAGAAACAATTCATCATTTTGAATTGCAAACCTCAAATCATTTGCTAGTTGCATCTCTCTTTTTATATTTTTATTTAGTTCATTGTTAAAGAACTGATATCCATTTTTACCTTGTTTTTTGACTTTGTATAGAGAACGGTCAGCAAATTTGATCAATTCTTCACCATCACTAGAATCATCAGGAAATATTGAAATCCCAACAGAAGTCGAAAAAGACATTTTTATACCATTAACTTCTACCGGTTTACTCAAAGAGGAAAGTATGCTTTCAGTAATATCTTTTACATTTGCTTTTGACTGAATGTTTTTAATTAAGACCACAAATTCATCTCCGCCAAAACGACCAATAATATCTTCATCTTTTATATAAGACTTTATTTTACTAACTAAAATCTTTAAACATTGATCTCCTATTGAATGACCAAAGGAATCATTTATCCACTTAAACTGATCACAATCAAAAAATAAAATTGCAAACTTATTACCATTGCCTTTATGAATTGTCTTTTGTAACTTTTCCTCAAAATATGCTCTATTTAGAGTGTTAGTTAAATGGTCGTAATAGGCCATTTCTTTTAATTTTCTTTCAAAAGCTTTACGTTCTGAAATATCTTTTGACGAGAAAATAACACTCGCTAATTGATTACCCTGACCTTTTACTGTTGTTCCAATCGTTTCTAACCAAATCCAATTCCCTTCTTTATCCTTACGTCTATATTCTGCTTTGAACTCTGTCTCTTGGTCTTTTATTAGATCATTTATCCCACTTTCTACTTTTGCAATATCTGATGGATGAATAGATGCAAACCAAAAAGTCTTTCCAAGTAATTCTTCAGGTGTATAACCCAATGCTTGTTCATATGAAGGGGAAATATACACTAAATCCCCTTCAAAATTCATTTCAGCAATCATGTCCGATGAATGTTCAGCAATTAATTGATAACGTTTCTGGTTTTTTTGTACATATTCAAACGTTTTAATCCTATTCTTTGTAGCAAGAAAAATTGATAAAGCTAGTATAATAAAAGAAATAACAAAAACTTGTATGATTAAATTCTCTGGATTGAGAACAAAGTCAATGTGCTCAAAATGTATCATTTGGTGATTTGGTGAATCATTAAATAATTTAAATCCAGCCATTGCTGTATAGTGAACACCGCTTATTGAAAAACCCATTGTAATTGCACTGGGTAAAATAAATGCCTTGATTGAATGCTCTTCATTTTTAAATTTTGAGAATAAATATACCGAGAGCGTTGAAGCAAGTATCCCAACAGTAATAGCCAAAATTAAAAAAATTATACTATGCTCCATTTTTGCTTGGACAATCATCGCTTTCATTCCAATATAGTGCATTGAAGCTATTCCAAAAGCCATTATGGTTCCCGTCATTATATAGTTACTTTTTTCCTTAATTAATGAGTAAAAAGCAAAGTAAAAAGTAAATATACTTGCTAACATTGATAGAAGAATTGTTACCCCATCATATGCTACAGGTATATTGACTTGCATCGCTATCATTCCCAAAAAGTGCATCGACCAAGTTCCAATCCCCATTGCTAAAGAAGCTAGACTTAGCCAATAAAACCTTTGAAATCCCTCAGAAGAATAATTAATTCTATCTATCATATTCAGTGCTGTATATGAAGAAAATATAGCAATTATAATTGATAAAATAATCTCTGGTTGGTTATAAGAGATTGTTATTTCAGTCATTCGCCTCTCGCCCTTTACTACATACATTACCTTAAAGTTTAAAGGAAACTATAGGAAAATGGAACTATAAATTATTCCCATAAACATCAAAACGAACCTTTTCCTCGTTTACAATTTTGGCTTCAGTTCAAATTCAAACAAATCCTTCTATTTGATAAACGAATGAAGCGAGCCTACCTCCAAGTTTTCTATAATATACATATAATAAAAAAGGTGCTGATTTCAT
>SKOL01000264.1 GCA_007120055.1 Anaerobacillus sp. | reverse complement strand
GCTAACAAAACCACTAATCGCTACTGCACTAGCCACAATGATCCCAATCATGACGATACGTTTTTTTATCGTTTCAAACAATTCTTTTAAACTAATCGTTTCTTCCATTTCTGCCTCCCGAGATTGTTTATAATTTTTTCACATAAGAACAATTTTATCATATTTTGTAAATTAAATGTTATTAATTTCGCCAACTTTTTACAACTCTCAGTTATTTTATCAGAAATTACTTCGTTAATCGACAAATATTTTCACTTATGTAATAATTACCACAAAAAAAATTCCTTCTCCCCCCCATAAAACAGCAACTATACGTAATATGCTGTTTGGACTTTAGTTATACCATACGAGCGTATATCTATGGTGAGCTTAGTACAACGATTCTTTAGCCAATAAAATGCCAAAAGCAAAGTGTCAGTCACCGTTAGGCACGGTGAGCTGACACTTATAAGGAAGCCTCTTTTATTTTACCTTTTCTTTCATTAACTCTGTTTCGTATAATTGCGTTTCGTTTTGTCGCTCTTCTTTTTGCAATAAGACGGTTGAATCGATGGCCTTTTGGTTCGATTGGTCGTCTCCGTCTAATAATGAAGTTTCTTCAACCGCTTTGTCTGCTGGTTTTGTCGTATCATCCTCCAATAAAGAAGTGGCTTGAACTGGAGCTTTTTGCTTCTCCGTCGGCGCGTCGTTGTTTGGCTGTTTAGCAACAACGTTTTCTTCGAATTTATTCTCGTTCGTTACTGCGGTTGTTTTCTTTCCTCTTAATATAACGATCAAAAAGATAATAAACGTCACCACAATGCCAGATATGCCGCCGATGACCATGAGCATTCCTTGTGTAAGCATTTCTTCCCCCCTTTTCAACTAGTTTTTCGTTAATTAATCCAGTTGTTTGCTTTTAGTTCATTAATTAAGTTCATAAGCGGTTGTAAGTCTTGTGTATTCTCACCCTCTGGGCTAAATTGCAGCGCTAGTTCGTAATTTTCAATGACACGTGAGTAATCCCGCTGATCGGCTGGCTTATTATTTTCCATTTCTGCATATAATAAGGCTAACTGTAAATACGCACGATAATCTTCAGGGTAGCGATCTTTCATTTCAAGTAACACTTGTTCACTCTGTTCAAACTCTTCTAGCAGTTGATAAATGATCGCGATGTTGCGCATTAAGTACGGGCGGTAATAGCCGTACGATAACAATCTCTCAAAATGTTGAACCGACTCTCTTAAATAGAAATCTCTTTCTTCTTGATCCGAAACCATTGCTCGATCATAGTAAGCTTCGGCTAACAGCTCATCGAAAATTATTAAATTACGGTCTTTTAATTCATTCACACCTCGATTGAGCACTTTAATTCGCTCATCAATCGATTCGCTTCCTAACTCATGGCGTTGGTCTTTATATAACTGCGCTAAAGTGATCGTCGCTCGTTCTCTCAAATCATCGGCCGTCGATTCAGCTAGCGTTTGTTCGTAAAAGTCGATCGCTTCTGAAATATTCCCTTGCGCTTGTAATATTTCACCTTTGACGTATAACGTGACGTCATCTGCCGAGTGACGCGTGACCATTTCTGCTAGGACGTTTTCTGCTTCTTCAAGCCTTCCAGCCCTCGCTAAACTAACCGCATAGTCTCTTTCATAAACGATGTTCGTTCGATCCAAATCGTACGCTCTTCCAAATTGGCGTGCCGCCTCCTCGTACTGCTCATTTTCAAATAGAGCGGTCGCTAAAATGTAATATAAATTGCTATCAATGATTTCAGAATCGATGAGTGGGAGTACGTCACTACTCACATATTCGACGACTTTATCGAAATCATTTTGTTGTAAATAGAGATAGGCAATTTCTCGGTACGCATCAATTCGGTCAGGAATTTTCTCAATGGCCATTTCAAATTGGGATAACGCTTCTTCGAAGTTATTAGCATGAACATATTGACTCCCTGTTTCTACAATTCCTTCGTACGCCTCTACTTTTTCGATTTCAAGCTGCTGGAAACCACCAAATGTTAAAAACGAAAAGAAGGCCATCGATGCGACAAACGTTCCGTTTTTAGCGAACTTCTTCATTCGTTGCTTTCGATATTCACTAGAGAACTTTTTAATATTTTCAAAGTCTTTAAGTAGTTGTTTCACATTTTGATAACGGTCTTTCGGGTCATGCTTTGTACTTTTATGAATAATATGCTCAAGACCGACCGAAAGATTAGAATCTAGTTCTCGTATCGGTTTCATCTCGTAATAAGGCGGGTCTTTCGGTCCTTTCCCTGTTACTAAATGATAAAGCGTCGCTCCTAAACTGTAAATATCCGTACGAGCGTCAGTTTGCGCTGTACCACGTTGTTCTGGAGCAGCATAAGCTTCTGTTCCAAGAAGCATCGTGTCACTTTTCGCTTCTTTTTTGTATTCTCTAGCAATCCCGAAATCAATCACTTTCACCGAGCCTTCTTCAGTGATCATTAAGTTGGACGGCTTCATGTCACGATAAATAATCGGGTGCGGCTTTAACGTATGAAGATAATCGAGAACGTCGCATATTTCCTTCGCCCATTTAACGACGGTTTTTTCTGGAATTTTTGCTTTTTTCTCTAACTCTTTCTCTAGTGAGACCCCTTGAACATAATCGAGAACAATATATAAATAGTCGTCATCACTAATGACATCGATAATTCTCGGTAATGATGGGTGTTGAAGCTTTTTCATAATGTTCGGTTCGGCGAGTAAGTCGATTTTATCGTCTGTATGTTTGTAGATTTGTTTAATCGCCCATTTCGTGCCAAGGTTGACGTGTTCCCCTAAAAAAACAGAGCCCATTCCACCTTCGCCTAACAGTTCGGTAATTTCATACTTCCCATCAAAGATATCTCCGATGTTGATCCCCAAGAGCATTCACCCCTTTTTTATAAAATTTTCTCTTTTAAAACTTGTATTAGCTGCTCTGGCATCATAAAGTTCGCTAATTCTAATACGTCAAAAAGTGATTCGATTTTCACGTGAAATCCAACGACAAATTCTTCTTTTTCAATACGTGCTGTATCAAACAGAAAAGAGCGTGGCGTGCCAACGAATAACAGGCTGTCCCGATCAAGTTCGTCGACTTGGAATAAATTCATTTCCGCGTTTTCTAATTGACTTGCAACAAGTCCTTTACTAAGTGGTAGCCGTCCGATGTTCGCTTCTTGTAATGTTAGCTTAATGCGTCCGTCTTTCACAGAAGGTGTGTAGTATAACGTATATTGCGTTGGAATGAAGGCGAGTAATTTATCGTTTTCGACAACTTTAAACATTCCATCTTCTATAGAAACACTCATTTCGGTAAGGTCTAAGTCATCCGTTTCGATGAACTGCAGCATTTCACTGACGTTCGCTACTGGCAAGCGTTGTTCCACATACATGCCACCATTTGTGATTTCAAATGAAATATGGTCCATCGAAGCCCAAAAATGGTTGGCTAACGGTTCCTCGCTCGCTTCATTCGCATAAAGTTTTTCTACAGGCCGAACGGCGACAACCAATACGATCAATAAAAGTAAGGTCGCAATCACGATTGAATAAATGAACTTTTTTCCCATAGGGTCCCCCTTTAAATGTAAGACACGGCTACGATCGTTAAATTATCATCGCCACCGTTCGCTAATGCCTTTGCGACGATTTGTTTACATCGAGCTGAAAGTTCTTCATTTGTGTAACGATTTTTCTCGCTAAACAGATCTCTCAAGTCATCGTCGTTAACGAATTGGTAAACGCCATCGGTACAAATAACGTATACATCCCCTTTTTGCGCTCGTGAAATTTTTAAAAAAGGATCCATCGTTTTCGTTCCACCAATGGCCATCGTTAACATATGTTTTTTTTCATGGTTTTTTAATTGTTCTTCGGTAATTTCCTTTTTTTCGAGAAGTTCATGAGCCACATTATGCACTTTTGACAATAGCTTCACTTCCCGTTGACGGATTCTGTATATTTTCGTGTCACCAACGTTACTAACAATGACGTTGCCATCAATAAAATTCAGTACCGACATCGTTGTCACAAGTTTATTATTTAATTTTTTGCCTAGTTGATAAATATGTTCATTCACTTGTTTATATTTTCTTTGTAAAAGAAAATAAAGAAATTCTGTCTCTAATTCATGGCATTGCTCAAGTTCCGTCTGAAACGCCTCAACCGTTAGCTCACTCGTTCGCCGACCAAAGTCATGACCACCGGCACCATCGGCAACGGCAAACGTATATCGTTCTGGTAGGAGGAGAAGAGCGTCTTGATTTTCTTCTCTTCTCCCTTTTTCCGTACAATAACCGTAATGAAGACTTGGTGGAAGTAATTTCGTCTCTGCTTGGCTCACAGTCTAGCCTCCAATGACTTTAATGACCATTTCTGTTTTACCGATCGTAAATGGCTTATTTTCTTTCACTTCGTTTTGTCCTGTAATTCGCTCTCCGTTCATGAACGTCCCATTTTTACTTTCTAAATCAACGACGTAAAAGCGGTCTTGCTTTTTTAAAATGATGGCGTGATTACGTCCAACAAACGGATCTTCGGTTAGAACTAATTCACACGCCTCAGGATCGCGTCCGACATTGATGACACTTGCCGATGTCGTAAATGTTTTTTGTTCATCTTTTTCCTTATAGTGAACCGCCAATTGCTCTGTTCGTTGTTCTGTTGGTTGTTCTACCGCTGCTCCTATTTCCGGCTCAGGCGATAGTACTTGAGTTTCCATTGGCTTGCCTTGCGCTTGGCGACGAACTTCCTCACGATCCTCCGGTGTTAGCGTACGAATTTTTTCGGCTTGTAAAATCGCCGTTCGTTCATCGCTTTTCGGTGCGGCACTTCTATTTTGCTCGCCCATCGGTGTTGAATTATTTAAAGCGACCGTTTTGTTGTACTCATTGTAATTCACCGATTGAGGTTGTGACGGTTGAACAGGCGCTGTTTTCGGGCGTGAAACCCCACTTTTTTTCTTCGATGCAAACATAAAAAAGAGAACGAGGTTTAATACGACGACAACACCTAAAATGATATATAACGTTTCTGTTTCCATGATTTCCCCTCCTGGTTACTCTAGTTATCTTTTAACTTTAATGCAATGATACTAGCAATGATACAAATCCCTGCAAAACCTGCTAGGATCATCCAATTTTGATAAAGTAATGAAACATCATAGTCAAAGTACTCCGGTAATTCCCTCTCTGGAATTCGGACAATTTCTTCAATTTTCAGCGGTTGACTATTTAAGTCGAAGGAAATTCCAATCGCTCTTGCTGCCCATTTACTAATCGCTAAGTTGGAAACTACTTCTGCTGCCCCATCTAACTTAAAGACGAGACCGTTCAAAATTAATTGTGGAATCAGTAAGTAAGGCGCAATTCCCATCGCTCGATCTGAATTCGACACAAACGCCGATACGACAAGCCCTAATGTTGTCGCTGCAAATGTCGTTAAAAATAAAGTAATCACGATCTCAAATGTCAATGAGTTTAATAGCGATACGGTAGGTAGATCGATAAACTGAGTTAAAATAAGGACAAATAAGACGGATTGAAGCGCAGAAAGCACTCCTAAAATGAGCAACTTTGAAGAGATGTACGGAATTAACTTCAAGTTGACTGCCCTTTCTCTCCGATAAATATCGCTCTCTTTCGTAATTTCTTGAATCGAGTTTAGTAATCCAATCCACACCCCAGTAGAGGCAATCGTGAAAATAAGTTCTTTCGAAGATTCGTAAAAATCAAGCGCATTAACATTGACGACCAAAGAAAGAATAAAGGCGATAAAAGGAGCTTGTAATAAAAGGACGATCGTACGTTGTTTATCTGCTAACGTTAGTTTTAAATACCGTTTGCAAAGTATCGAAAATTGTTTTAAAGAACTCCTTGAAGTAACATCAGGAGCGGCTACTTGTTTCGGTGTTTTTACTTCTAACGGTTTAAAGTAAGAGTAATATTTCGATTGTTTAAAGCGCTGTTGCCAATCACTAGAGTTTTTATTAATACAATCATAAATATCGGCATAATCCTTCACTCCAAAAAACTGTAACGAACCACTCGGCGGACCGAAATAACACAATTTCCCGCCAAAACCTAAAATGACGACTTTATCACAAAGCATTAAGTTCGCAGTCGCATGGGTAATTAAAATAATCGTTTTTCCTTGATTAGACAATTTCCGCAACAGCTGCATCATGTTTCGTTCCATACCAGGGTCAAGTCCCGATGTCGGTTCATCTAAGAAAAATAGCTTCGGATCGGCAAGAAGTTCCACTGCAATACTCGCTCTTTTTCGTTGCCCACCACTTAGCTGTTTAATAAAGACATTTTCTTTACCCTCGAGCTCGACATCACTGATCACTTGTTGGACACGCTCATAAATTTCATCTTCTGTTGTATCTTCTGGCATCCTAAGTTTTGCCGCATATGTAAGCATGTCTTCGACCGTTAGCGTGTCGTAGACGATATCTTGCTGTGGTACATAGCCGATAATATTTTTATAAGCTTCATAGTTTTCATAAAAGTCATCTTCATTGATCAATACGGATCCTTCTGTTGGTAATCGAAATCCATTTAAAGCATCCATAAACGTCGATTTCCCAGCACCACTACCACCAATAATCGATACAAGCTCTCCGGCCTTAATACCAATACTAATATCATCTAAAATGGTTTTCGTTTGCTTCCCCTTTAGAAAGCCGCCCGCCTTGTCTTCTACAAACTTACTAATATGAATAGCGTCTAACCGTAATCCAGTAGATTCCATGTTGTACGTAATTTTATCTCCTTGGAAAACGAGCTTTGAACTACCGATGTATAAAGTATCTAAAGGTTCGAGTTTTTGTTTCGTGGTAATTCTCTTTCCATTTAAAAATGTTCCGTTTGTACTTCTCAAGTCTTCGATATAATAATCGTTGTTTATTTTCTCGATATACGCATGCTGTCTTGATACCAAACTATGTGGCAAGGCAATCGAGTTTGTGTCATCTCGACCGATCGTGATCGAACTTTTCTCAGTCAATGAACATTCCAGCCATTTTTCATCAACATTGCTATCGTGCATTGAATAGATGATCAAAACACCTTCTTCGTGTTGGTCTCCTAAATCATCAATCCTAATTGTGTCCCCATTGTTTAGTTCTGCATTCGTTCGTTTTACTCCATTGACAAACATGCCATTTGTACTATTCAAATCACGAACATACAATTCGCCTTCTCTTAATTCAAATACTAAATGTTCGTTTGAGACAATCGCCGATTGTAAAATGACATCATTTTTTGATGAGCGGCCAAGAGTATAAAACTTTTTCGGACTGCTGTGATCGATATCAATCGTACTTACTACTTCTCCTCTATAGGAAACGGTAATAGCACTTTTCATCGATGTTTGCGTCTCCCCATTTATCATCAGACTACCTCCATCTATATTAAATCTGAAAGTTATTTTTTAGACTAGAAATGATGTTAGAGACTGTCCTATATGCGTCTCTCACCTCGACCTAATACTAGATTATAGAAGTGTTCTTTCGCATTAGATCTATTTTTAGTAGCTGAGGTGACTGACACTTTGCTTTTTGGGACAGCCTCTTTTATGCGTTACCCTCTACGAGAGTTCTTCATATTAGAAAACACATAAAATAAAGCAAACGTTTGTAAGATGACAAAGCCGATCAAAATATAAATAACCATGTTTGATTCTTCATCTTCTGTTTCCACGGCTTTTTCTGAGGTACTCTCTTCACTTTCTCCGTCTAAATTAAAGTCACGATGAACTAAGTTATGATAATAAGATTCCGTAGCACTGAAGTCGTCAACTCTATTTTCCGCTAGCGTAAGCTGTTTTAATTCATTAAGATTAGATAGTGCTGAAATGTCGGAAATATTATTTTCTTCTAAGTATAAAACCTTTAAATTTGTCAGCCCTGCTAATGGCGTAATGTCACTAATTTGAGCGTGATTTAGTAATAGCACTTCTAAATTTGTGAGTCCAACTAAAGGTGAAAGATGACTTAATGGGTTGCCATACAGTCGGAGCACTTTTAATTCAGTTAAATTTTGCAGTGGGTTAATATCTGTAATTAAGTTAGCATTTAATCTTACTACTTCTAATTCGGTTAAATCTTTCAATCCCTCTAATTCATTAATTTTATTATGATCTAAATGAAGTTGCGTTAACTTTGTTAAATCCTTTAAAGAATTTATGTACTGAACCTCATTATTGCTTAGCTGTAAAACTTTAAGATTCGTTAAATCAGATAATGCGCCTACATCATTAATACTGTTGTCGGATAAAAAGAGGGATTCTAACTTCGTTAATTCCTCTAAATAGGAGATATCTTCAATTTGATTATCGTTTAAACGAAGAACCACTAGTTTCGTTAAGTCTTCTAAAGGGGAGATATCTTTAATTTTATTACCGGCTAAATTTAAATCTTTTAGGGCCGTTAATTCTTCAATGCCTTCTAAATATTCAATGTTCCAGCTTGATGCATCAAGTTTCGTCATTCCTTCAACATCAGATTGATAGATAGGATCTTCAGGCTTATCAATGGCATCACGAATAATGATTTCTAAGTTTTCGTCTTTAAATGTAATTTCTTCGTCTTCATCAGCAAAAGTAACAACCGCCGGCGTAAACGTCATGATGAAAATTAGTAAACATACGAATTGCATCCTCGTTCTTTGTTTCAATAGTGTTTGCATTTGGTCCCTCCGATTGGTTCTTTTTTGTAATTTTTTTTGTGGGTCGCTTTCTGGCGCAGCCTTATTTCGCTAGGAATAAAAATTGCACCACGAAAGAACGCGACCTATAAATAAATACATCTTTTAGTTAAGAGGGTACTCTCTTAACTAAAAAGAGAGGGGCAAGGTTTAAGTTCGCAAATATTTGATTAATGATCAAAGTACTTTCCTTTAAACCTTAACCACGCCCTCTTTCTTTCAAATTATCATTTACTCTTCATTCTCGGTACTAGAAGCTTCCTCTGTTTCAGACTCTTTTGTACCTTCTTCAAGGTCATAAGTATCCTCTTCTGTGGAATCTTCTTCCTCTTCCACTTCTTCCGTTGATTCTACATCGTCTTCCTCTTCTTTTGTGGCATCCGTTTCTTCAGTACTATTCGCAGTTTCCTCTGAATCTGTTTCATTGCCATCGGTAGAGTCCGTTGACGATTCACTCGTCTCTTCTTCAGAGAATGAAGATTCTTCGCTATCGCTCTCTTCTTGAGCTTCTTCCTCTTCATGAGATTCTTCGTCTTCTTCAACCGCTGACGTTGTCTCTTCTTCTACGGTGTAGCTAGCCTGATTTAATGTCGTAAATTCATCTCCGATTAAGCTAAATACGTACCAACGAAGTCCATCGAAATCTTTCGGAATTTCGTAAGTTTGTACTAGCTCGTTACCTTTGTAAACTTTCACTCTAGGAGTTATGTTTCGTAATTGTCGTTCTTCTTCTGAAGGGTTTGTATAGTTATCTACACTAAAGACATACTCTCCTTCGATTTGCTTATAAATGGTCGTCGTTTCTGGTCCGACTCCATTGTAGGCATCTCGGTGCATTTCAACATAATGGACGTCATCATAGTATTCATGCCTGTTATTCCATGTTACAAAGAATCGGTTTCCATCTGGTCTTGGTCCTTCTGTAGTCGAGTCCAAAATACCCTCAAAATTATCCGAGTTTAATAGAATTCGATAATGACCTTCGTTCGTTTTAGGCATTAATGAACGGTTCACCGACGTCATTTCTCCGTTGTGAATTTCCACACTTTCTTTTTCCTCGATATACCCTTCTTGACTGTATTCGAACGTATATTTACCTGGAAGTAAGTCAATGTAGAAGTTTCCACTTACGTCAGTTAACGTCGAAGTGACATTATTTCCGTCCGTGTCTTTTATCGTTACTTTTACATCGGTAAGGTTAGCGCCAGAAATGGCATGAGTAATATTCCCTTCGAAACTAGAATCACCGATTTCTTCAAAAACAGCTATTACGTTTTTATCACTGGTCATCGTTAATTGTTGCTCTTG
>SKOL01000168.1 GCA_007120055.1 Anaerobacillus sp. | reverse complement strand
AAATTAGTAATGATTGACGGCAACAGTATTGCTTATCGAGCTTTTTTCGCATTGCCGTTATTAAATAACGATAAAGGGGTTTATACAAACGCCGTTTACGGGTTTACAACGATGCTATTAAAAGTGATTGAGGAAGAAAAGCCAACACATTTATTAGTCGCTTTTGATGCAGGAAAAACAACGTTCAGGCATAACACATATCAAGAATATAAAGGAGGAAGACAAAAAACTCCTCCGGAATTATCGGAACAGTTTCCACTTATACGTGATCTTTTAGATGCCTTTCAAATTAAAAGGTATGAGAAAGAAAATTACGAAGCTGATGATATTATCGGTACACTTGCGAAACAAGCAGCTAAAGATGACTGGGAAGTAAAAGTATATTCTGGTGATAAAGACTTACTGCAACTTGTATCTCCAAATGTGACAGTTGCTTTAACTCGAAAAGGAATTACAAATGTTGATACATATAATGAGAATGTTGTGAATGAAAAGTATGGTCTAACCCCTGAGCAAATTATCGATATGAAAGGGTTGATGGGAGACTCTTCAGATAATATACCAGGAGTTCCAGGAGTCGGTGAGAAAACAGCAATTAAGTTATTAAAACAATTTGGTACCGTTGAAAAAGTTTTAAACAGTATCGATGAAGTATCAGGAAAGAAGTTAAAAGAAAAACTAACAGAAAATAAAGAGCAAGCGTTAATGAGTAAAGATCTTGCAACTATTCTATGTGAAGCGCCGGTGGATGTAACGATTCAAGAACTTATCTTTGGTGAATACGATGAGCAAAAAGTGGTTTCCCTTTTTAAAGAATTAGAATTTCAATCATTACTTGAACGCTTTGATGCTGGTGAAGTCGAAGAAGAAGAGATTGAAGAACTAGAGTTTACGATTGCTACAAAAGTAACCGATGAAATGCTCACAAATGAGTCGGCGATTGTCGTTGAGGTTTTAGAAGAAAACTATCATCAAGCAGATATTATTGGACTTGCTATCGTTAATAAAAACGGACGCTTTTTCATTCCAACAGATGTAGCGTTATCGAGCGATGCTTTTAAGGAGTGGGCTAAAGATAAAGACGCGAAAAAGGCGATTTTTGATGCGAAAAGAGCAGTTGTGGCCTTAGGGTGGAAGGGGTTGGAATTAGAAGGAATCCATTTTGACCTTTCGATTGCTTCTTACATTATAGACCCTTCTGCTTCTTCACATGAAGTTGCTGATATTGCCAATCGAAAAGGAAAACGTACTGTCGCAAATGATGAAACGATTTACGGTAAAGGTGCTAAACGCGCAGTGCCAAACGAAGAAGTGTTAGCTGAACATCTCGTTAATAAAGCAAATACGGTGTATACCTTAAGAGAAGAGATAAACGATGAATTAGAAAAAAACCACCTAACAGAGCTTTTTTATCACTTAGAAATGCCACTTTCAATTATTTTAGGAAAAATGGAGATGACTGGAGTTAAAGTAGATGTCAAACAATTGAAGGCGATGGGTGATGAGTTAACTGCTCAGCTAACAAAATTAGAACAAGAAATCCATGAACTTGCCGGGATGAAGTTTAATATTAATTCTCCAAAACAACTAGGAGAAGTCCTTTTTGAAAAATTAGGCTTACCAGTGATTAAAAAGACGAAAACAGGTGCGTCAACTTCTGCAGACGTTTTAGAAAAATTAGCAGATAAGCACGAGATCATTCCGAGTATTTTACATTATCGTCAATTAGGAAAGCTCAGCTCAACCTATATCGAAGGGTTACTAAAAGTTGTTCATGACGATACGAATAAAATTCATACAATCTTTCATCAAGCGTTAACGCAAACCGGTCGTTTAAGTTCGACAGAGCCGAACTTACAAAACATTCCGATTCGCTTAGAAGAAGGTCGAAAAATACGGAAAGCTTTCGTACCGTCCAATCCAGATTGGATCATGTTTGCTGCAGACTACTCACAAATTGAGTTACGAGTACTTGCGCACATCGCCAATGATGATAATTTAATTGAGGCTTTTAATAAAGACATGGATGTTCATACGAAAACAGCGATGGACGTTTTCCACGTTGAAAAAGAAGAAGTGACGGATACGATGAGACGCAGTGCAAAAGCCGTCAATTTCGGAATTGTATACGGTATTAGTGACTACGGTCTTTCGCAAAACTTAGGAATTACTCGGAAAGAAGCAGGGAACTTTATTGATCGCTATTTAGAGAGCTTTCCGGGAGTCAAAGACTATATGGATCAAATCGTCCAGGAAGCCCGCGAAAAAGGCTATGTGACAACGCTACTTAACCGTCGTCGGTTCCTACCGGAAATTACGAGTAGAAACTTTAATTTACGAAGTTTTGCAGAACGTACAGCGATGAATACCCCAATTCAAGGGACCGCCGCCGATATTATTAAAAAAGCAATGGTGAATATGAGTGAAAGAATTGAAAAAGAAGGCATGCAAGCGAAGCTTCTATTGCAAGTCCACGATGAACTCATTTTTGAGGCTCCTAAAGAAGAACTAGACAAATTAAAGCAAATCGTTCCAGAAGTCATGGAAGAGGCAATCGAACTAAAAGTACCATTAAAAGTCGATTT